>WREB01000107.1 GCA_009779525.1 Defluviitaleaceae bacterium | reverse complement strand
GATTCCTCCATCAATAAGCATTTCGATCACCATTTCCGCGATCGCCGGAGCGGCGGTGAGCCCGGGGGACTTGATCCCGGCGGCGTCAAAAAAACCTTTGGCGCCTTCCGCCTCGCCGATTACAAAATCGCCCGTGTCCGGCTCGGCGCGAACCCCCGCGAACGTCCTGATCGCGTTACGCGCCGAAATAGAAGGCACTAGCAGCCTCGCGCCCTTAATCGCGTTGTCAAGCGACTCTTCCGTCGTTCCAACATCGTCGCGTTCCAATAATTTATCCGAGGCCGGACCGACCATTACGTTGCCGTGCGTCGTCGGCGCGACGAGGATCCCCTTCCCGTTTTTTTCGGGGCACGGGAAAATCGTAGAGCCGACGATCCCGCTCTCGGATTTGTCGAGCAGGTAGTACTGGCCGCGTCTTGGCATTATACGAAACGCGCTTGGCGCGGCCATTTCGTGGATTTTATCCGAATGGACGCCGGCGGCGTTTATCACGCATCCGGCTCGGACTGTCCGGTCTTTAGAGCGGATCTCGTACGCGCCGTTGACGGATTCGATTGATTCCACCTCGAAACCGAAACGGTACTTGGCCCCGTTTTCGACGGCGTCGCTAACAAGCGCCGCAACAAGCATCATCGGGTCGACGATTCCGGCGGTTTCGGCGTAAAGCGCGCCGTGCGCGGCCGGGTTGACGTTGGGCTCGCGACTTAGCAACTCGTCGCGCGCAAGGATTCGCAAGCCGGGTACGCCGTTGTTTATGCCGCGCCGGCGCAGGCGTTCGACATGCTCCATCTGGCCTTCGTCAAACGCCACGACAAGCGAGCCGTTTCGCGAAAACGGCACGCCAAGCCCTGCGCAAAGGCTTTCGTACATTCGGTTGCCCCGCGCGTTGAGCCTTGCCATCAACGTATTTTCTTCCGGGTCGTAGCCGGCGTGGACTATGCCGGAATTTGCCTTTGAAGCGCCGGTCGACACGTCGTTTTCCTTTTCGAGGATGACGGCGCGAATATCGAACCTGGACAGTTCCCTGATTATCGCGGCGCCGATCACGCCTGCGCCGATGACCGCTACGTCGTACATTTGCGCGCTCCTAAAAAAAGCCGGCGGGCGGCGGTCCTCCCGCGCCTGCCGGCCTTTATTGCCGTCTATTATTCCGAAGCCCTCAACGGATTTATTTTAACCCCGGGACCCATCGTGCTAGCTAGCACGACGCTCCGCAGGTACGTCCCCTTTGCCGCGGCGGGCTTCGCCTTGATGACCGCGCCCATCAGGGTTTGGAAGTTGTCCCGAAGTTTATCGGTCCCGAAAGAGACTTTACCGATCGGGACGTGGATGATGTTCGTCTTGTCGAGCCTGTATTCAATCTTGCCGGCCTTGATGTCGGTCACCGCCTTCGTTATGTCGGCGCTCACCGTCCCGGCCTTTGGGTTCGGCATAAGGCCCTTGGGGCCGAGCACCCGGCCGATCCGGCCCACGACTCCCATCATGTCGGGCGTCGCGACCACGACGTCGAATTCGAACCAATTCTCGCCCTGGATTTTTGCGACTAGTTCCTCGGCCCCGACATAGTCCGCTCCGGCCGCCTCGGCCTCAGTCGCCTTATCGCCCTTCGCGAAGACGAGGATCCTAAGTTTTTTTCCGGTGCCGTGGGGCAGCACGACCGCGCCCCTTACCTGTTGGTCCGCGTGGCGCGAATCGACTCCGAGCCTGATGTGCGCCTCGACGGTTTCGTCGAACTTCGCCACGGTGGTCTGCAAGACGAGGTCGATCGCCTCGGTTACGTCGTACTGCTTTAGCCTGTCGACGAGCTTAGCTTTTTCTTTATATTTTTTTCCGCGCTTCATACCGGTCCCTCCCTCAGTCCGTCACGGTTATGCCCATGCTTCGGGCGGTACCCGCGATCATGCTAGTCGCCGTCTCGATGTTTGCCGCGTTTAGATCCGGCATCTTCTGCTCGGCTATCTTCCGGACTTCGTCGCGCGAAATCGTCGCGACTTTCTGCTTGTTTGGGACCGGCGAGCCCGACTCGATGTTGCAAGCCTTTTTTAAAAGCACCGCCGCCGGCGGCGTCTTCGTGATGAATGAGAAGCTCTTGTCCTGGTAGACGGTGATCACCACCGGGATTATCAGCCCCGCCTGCGATTGCGTCCGCTCGTTGAACTCCTTGCAAAAGCCCATGATGTTGACGCCGTGCTGGCCCAGCGCGGGCCCTACCGGCGGGGCGGGCGTCGCCTTGCCCGCGGTGATTTGAAGCTTGACGTAACCAGTCACTTTCTTTGCCATTTTTTCCTCCTCGTGGTTCGGCGGGCGCTTTGCGCGCCCTCCCACTCATTCGCGGACTGGCCGCGTATCGCAGAGCGTCAGACGCGCTGCAGCATATGGTAGTCCAATTCGACGAAAGTTTCCCTTCCGAAGATGGACAGCCGTATCTTCACCGTTTTCTTTTGGGCGTTGATTTCCTTCACGTTGCCGATCGAGCCTTCGAACGGGCCGGCGATAACCTTGACGATTTCGTCGACGTTCAAGTCGAGCTCGATGTCGGGGATCTCTATCCCCATGGAAATGATCTCCTCGTCGGTAAGCGCGACGGGCTTCGATCCGGGGCCCACGAAGCTGGTGACGCCGCGCGTGTTGCGCACGACGTACCAGGAATCGTCGTTCATAATCATCTTAAGCAGCACGTACCCCGGCAGGATTTTATGCTGGACGGCTTTTTTGCGCCCGTTCTTCATTTCGATGCCGTCCTGGGTAGGCACGACCACCTGGTCTATCACATCCTGCATGTTCCGGTTTTCGATGATCTTCTCTATATTAGCCTTTACCTTGTTTTCATAGCCCGAATAGGTATGCACCACATACCATTTCGCTTCCTTTGCTTCCTTGACTTCCGCCGCTTCCATTTCTTCCTCGATCATCAGCCGGCCCCGCGCTTAGGCGAACCAATTGACGGCGTTGTTGAAGATGTACGAAAACGCGCCGTCCATGACCGCAATAATCACGCCGAATATCAGCGAAATAACGATGGTGGTGATGGTGTGCTTCAAAAGCTCCTCGCGCGAGGGCCAGACGATCTTGCGAAACTCCGACCTATACTCGACGAACTTCGCGACGATGAAGTTCCTTTCGCCCTCTTCGGCCCTGTCCTTTTTCTTAGCGCGCGGTTTTTTTTCGTCCGCCATATGCGCCTCCCGAAATTTTATTTCGTTTCCCTGTGGACCGTATGTTTATTGCAATAGCGGCAGAACTTCTTCGTCTCCATCCTGTCGGGGTGGTTCTTCTTTTCCTTCATCGTGTTGTAGTTGCGCTGCTTGCAGTCTACGCAAGCGAGCGTGATCCTTGTCCTCATTCCAAACCTCCGCATACTTATTCGTTAAGCAAAAAAAAAAGACCCGCGCCTCTATAAACTGAACCGGATGTTAGCACAAAGCCCGGCGCGTGTCAAATTTCCCAGGTAAAATATTTCCTCAGGCGAAATAATCAACCGGCGTTTTATTTTACGCCGGCATGCATTATATTATAGGCGAGACCGCGCGCCGCGACATGCGCGGCTAAGTATTAACGAAATTTTATTTGCGGGGGGTTAAAAACGCGCGACGTTTTAATTATTGGCAAGGGGCCCGCCGGAATTTCGTCGGCGATCTACTGCGTTCGCGCGGGGCTTGACGCGCAAGTCGTCGGCAGGGACGGCGGCGCGTTGCAAAAGGCGCCGGAAATCGAAAACTACTACGGCTTCGAAAAAACCGTTTCGGGCGAATGCCTTTTGCAAGCAGGCGTAAACCAGGCGAAAAGGCTTGGGGCGAGCTTCGCGGACGGGGAAGTTTTTGAGATAAGCCCAATCGACGGCGAAGCGGGCGGTTTTTTTGAGATCGGCGCGGATTGCGGTAGCTTTAAGGCGCGCGCGATTATACTCGCTACCGGCGCGGTCCGTTTCGCGCCTTCGATCAAAGACCTCGAATCGTACGAGGGCCGGGGGGTGAGCTACTGCTCCACGTGCGACGCGTTTTTTTACAGGAGCAAAAGCGTCGCGGTGCTCGGTTCCGGCAAATACGCGCAAAACGAAGCGAAGACGCTGGCAAGGGTCGCGGGCGGGGTCGCCGTCTTGACCAACGGAAAAAAACCGGAAGCGGCGTTTCCCGACGGATTTAAGATTATCGATAAGAAAATCACCGCGCTTAAGGGAAGCGAACGCTTGGAAGGCGTCGTCTTTGCCGACGGCGACGAACTCGAGTTAAGCGGCCTGTTTGTGGCGGAAGGAGTCGCGGGAAGCGCGGAGCTTGCGAAAAAAATCGGGGCCTACGTCGACGGCGACGGGATCGCCGTTGACGGAAGTATGCAAACAAGCGTGAAGGGCTTGTTCGCGGCGGGCGACTGCACGGGCGGAATGCGTCAGATCGTCAAGGCGGCGTACGAGGGCGCCCTGGCCGGTACGCAGGCCGTAAAATACGTAAACGAAAATTACGGGAGGTAGGAAAATGGATATAAACGACATAAAAATACTTCGCGAACTCGCGAAAGAGACGGCGGAGATCGCGGCGCTCCCAAAGCAGGAAAAAACGCGGGCGCTATGGAAAAAATTAAACGGCCTGAAGCCGGTTCGGCCGATGGTGATGATAGACCAGATCTGCTGGAACGAGTTTAAATCGGACGATTCGCTTACCTTGCGCTGCGAAGGGGCGGAGGCGAGGGGCTTGGAAAATTCGCTGAGGATGCAGTTGTATAAATGGAAGCGTCTTCCCGCCGACATGCGCGTCGAAAATTTCGTCCGCGTCGGCAAGGCGATTACGGGAACGGGCTTCGGCGTGCTTGCCCAAGCGGAGAGGATCCACGGTGACGAAACGAGCGATATATTTTCGCACCGCTACGACAACCAATTCAAAACAACCGCCGATCTGGAAAAAATCGGAAGGCCGAACGTCGGGCACGACGAAGCGGAAACAAACCGGCGGCACGATTTTGCAAGCGAAATATTCGAAGGGATACTGGAAGTCAAAATGGTCGGACTCGATCCCTACCTGTCAGTTTGGGACCCGATCGCCACCTGGATGGGCGTCGAAAACGTGCTGTTCGCGCTTGCCGACGATCCGGAATTTATGACGGCGCTGACAAAAAAAGTCGTTTCGGGCTACATGGACATGCTCGACCAGGCGGAGGCTTTGGGCCTTATGGCAGGGCCGCAAGAATTAGTGCACTGCACCGGCGCCTGGACCGACGAGCTCCCGGGCAAACCGTACGACCCGCTCAAACCGCTGACAAAAAACATGTGGATGTTCGGGCTCGCGCAGATGTTCTCGACCGTTTCGCCCGCGATGTTCGAGGAATACGAAATCGACGCGTGCATGCCTCT
>WREB01000106.1 GCA_009779525.1 Defluviitaleaceae bacterium | reverse complement strand
GACGAAATGCAAAAAAGCTTCATCGACTACGCGATGAGCGTCATAATCGCGCGCGCCCTCCCCGACGCCCGCGACGGCCTTAAGCCCGTGCACAGGCGCATCCTGCACTCGATGAACGAGCTCAACCTCGAGCCGTCGAAACCTTATAAAAAATCCGCGCGCATCGTAGGCGACACGATGGGCAAGTACCACCCGCACGCCGAGGGCAACATATACGACGCGATGGTCAGGATGGCGCAGGATTTTTCGATGAGATACATGCTTGTCGACGGGCAGGGGAACTTCGGCTCGATGGACGGGGACGGCGCCGCGGCGCAGCGCTACACCGAGGCCAGGCTAAGCAAACTGTCGATGGAAATGCTAGCCGACATCGAAAAGGAGACCGTGGATTTCGCGCCGAACTACGACGGCGAGTTTCAGGAGCCGCTCGTGCTTCCGTCGCGTTTCCCTAATCTGCTCGTTAACGGTTCGTCAGGCATCGCCGTCGGAATGGCGACGAACATCCCCCCGCACAACCTGACCGACTGCATCGGCGCCGTAATAAAGCTTATCGACGACGCCTGCGCCGGTCGCGAAACCGATTTGGAAGAATTGATGGAGATAATAAAGGCGCCGGACTACCCGACCGGCGGAGCGATCCTGGGCCTTTCCGGAATCAAGGAAGCCTACAGGACCGGCAGGGGCCGCGCGGTAGTGCGCGCTACCGCCGCGATCGAGCCGTTCGGGCAGGGGCGCGAGCGCATACTCGTCACCGAAATTCCGTACCAGGTAAACAAGGCGAAACTCGTCGAAAAAATGGCGGACCTAGTCAAGGATAAAAAAATCGACGGAATAACCGACATACGCGACGAGTCCAACCGGATGGGCGTAAGGATCGTGATCGAGCTGCGCAAGGACGCGAACGCGAACGTGATCCTAAACCAGCTATACTCATACTCGCCGCTTCAGGAAAGCTACGGGATCATACTGCTGGCGCTTGTGCGAAACGAACCGAAGGTCATGAACCTGAAGGAGATGCTCGTCCACTATCTCGAGCACCAAAAGGACGTGGTCACGAAAAGGACCCGCTTCGACCTAAACAAGGCGTCCAAGCGCGCCCACATACTCGAGGGGTACCTTAAGGCGCTCGACCATATCGACGAAGTGATCGCGATAATCCGCGCGTCCGCGGACACGTCGGAGGCAAGGGCGAAACTTTCGTCGAGGTTCGGCTTTACCGACGAACAGTCCCAGGCTATCGTGGACATGCGCCTTCGCGCGCTGACCGGGCTTGAAAAGGAAAGGCTCCAAAACGAATACGACGAGCTGCAGGCTTTGATCGTGGAGTTAAAGAGCATCTTGGCGGACGAAACCCACCTGCTTAGGGTGCTGAAGGAGGAGCTTTCGCAAATAAGGCAGAAGTTCGGCGACGCGAGGCGGACCGAGATACAGCACGACCCGGGCGAGATCGACCTTGAGGATCTGATAGGCGAGGAAGAAAGCGTCATAACGCTTTCGCGCATGAACTACGTCAAGCGGATCCCCCTCGACACGTACCGCAGCCAAAACAGGGGCGGGCGCGGGATCGTCGGGATGCAGACGAGGGACGAGGACTGGGTCAAGGACCTTTTCGTAGCCAACACGCACGACCACATACTGTTCTTCACGGACCACGGGCGCGTCTACCGCATCCGCGCGTTCGAGATCCCCGAAGCCGGCCGGACCGCGAGGGGCATCGCCATCGTCAACCTGCTTAACCTTAGCGGCGGCGAATCGGTCGCCGCGGTCGTGCCCGAGCGCGGGGGCGCCCCCGACGATTACCTGACCATGATAACCAGGGCCGGGGTAATCAAGCGGACCGAAATAAAGCAATTTACCTCGATAAAAAAATCGGGGCTCATCGCGCTTTCCATCCGCGACGACGACGCGCTGATATGCGTGCTGCGCACGGACGGAAAGCAGGACATCTTCGTCGCGACCGCGCAGGGGATGGGGATACGCTTCCCCGAGGACGAGGCGAGGCCGATGGGCAGAAACGCGAGCGGCGTCAAATCGATGACGCTTCGCGGGGGAGACAGCATAATCGGCGCGACTTCCCACGCGCGAATAGACGGCGAGTCGGACCAGTCGGGCGACTTCATACTTTTCGCCTCGACGAACGGTTTCGGTAAATGCACTCCGGCGGAAGAGTTCAGGGGGCAGCATAGGGGCGGGATGGGACTCGTCGCGTACAAGCCGTCCGAACGCACGGGCGAAGTCGTCGGCATTTGCCAGGCGACGGAAAAGGACGAGCTGATGCTGATAAATTCGGAAGGCGTGATAATAAGGATACGCGTTTCGGACATATCGGTGCTCGGGCGCTTCGCGCAGGGGGTTAAGCTCATTCATATGGACGACGGCGTGAGCGTCGCGGGAATCGCCAAGATCCCCGAATCAGCTTTAATCAACGCAATCGATCCCGCGGACGAGGATAAGGGCGAACCTGGCGAATTGGAAAGCGAAGACGAAAACGGCAGCCCGGAAGACGAGGCGAAATCATAATTACGGGAGGGGCAAATGGCGGGCCTTAGCTTGGAGATAAGCGACCTGACGAAACGCTTCGGGAAGCTTACGGCACTTGACAATATAAGCCTTAACGTAAACGAGGGCGAAGTCTTCGGCTACATCGGGCCGAACGGCGCAGGCAAAACCACGACGATACGCGTGCTGTTAGGCATCCTCCAGGCGACGGAGGGGCGAGCCAAGGTTTTCGGGATGGACGCCTGGAAGGAAGCGGTGGAGATACACAGGCGTATCGCCTACGTGCCGGGCGAGGTCAACCTCTGGCCGAATCTGACCGGCGGCGAGGTGATCGACTTGTTCGTGAGCCTGCGCGGCAAAAGCGACAGGGCAAGACGCGAAAAGCTGCTTAAGGATTATGAGCTTGACCCCGCGAAAAAATGCAGGACCTATTCGAAGGGAAACAGGCAGAAGGTCGCGCTTGTCGCCGCGTTCGCGTCGGAAACGGACCTTTTTATATTGGACGAGCCGACGAGCGGGCTCGACCCTCTAATGGAGCAGGTGTTTCAGGCGTGCGTCTTCGAAAAGAAGGCGGCGGGCAAGGGAATATTCCTTTCGAGCCACATCCTCCAGGAAGTCGAGCGGCTCTGCGACAGAGTCGGGATAATACGCGAGGGGAAACTCGTCGAGACGGGGACGCTTAGCGAACTCAGGCACCTGACGCGCGTCTCGATGCATGTCGAGACAGACGGCCCCGTCGAAAACATTGCGGGCCTAAGCGGGATCCACGATCTGCGCGAAGAGACGGACGGCCTGCGTTTCCAGGCGGATTCGGACTGCGTAGGGGAGATCGTCAAGCATATTTCCCAATTCGGCATTAAAAAACTCGAAAGCGCTCCCCCGACTCTCGAGGATTTGTTCATGAGGCATTACGGCGGCGAGGGGGCGTGAGGTGAAGCTCAAGGAAAACTACGCCAACACGGGAAGGTTAATTAAGTTCATCTTGCGCCGCGAACGCGTCGTCTCGGCGCTTTGGATCGCGATCCTCGCCTCTTTTTGCGTCGCGATCGCACCCGGGATGGCGGAGATGTTCGACGCGCCGGCGAGGCAGGCGCTCGCCGAATCGATGAAGAACCCTGCGATGGTCGCGATGATGGGGCCGGTCTACGGCGCGGAGGATTTCACCAACGGCGCCATGTACAGCAACACCATGGTTATATGGGTGATTATCACGGTCGCGGCGATGAACATATTTTTAATCGTCCGCCACACGCGCTCGGACGAGGAGGGAAACAGGGCGGAAGTTGTGCGCTCGCTTCCCGTGGGAAGGCTCGCGGCGCTTAACGCCTCGATGTTTTCGGCGGCGGTTGTAAACGCCGTTCTTGCTGCGCTTATCGCGGCGGGATTGACTTTGGTTAACGTCGAGGGGATCGGCTTTGCGGGTTCGGCGCTGCTAGGTTTAGCGATCTTTTCGTCCGGCATGTTCTTCGCGGCGCTCGCCGCGCTGTTCTCTCAGCTTTCGTCAAGCGCGCGCGGGGCTTCGGCGCTTTCTTTTTTATGCGTCGGGATTTTCTACATGATGCGCGCCGCGGGCGACATGGACGGAAACAATGAGATAGTCTCGCTTATCAGCCCTCTCGGGTTAATTCTTAGGTCGAGGTTTTACACGCAGAACCTCGTTTGGCCCTCGCTAGTCCTGCTGGCTATGACCGCCGCCGTATCGGTCGCGGCCTGTTTGTTAAATTCCGTCCGCGATATCGGAAGGGGCTTTTTTCCGGCGCGGCCCGGGCGGCCGCAGGCTTCGTTTTTATTGAAAACGTCGTTCGGGCTTTCGCTTCGCCTCACGCGAAACACGGTGATCGCGTGGTTCGTAATCATGTTCGCGCTCGGCGCCTCATACGGCTCGATACTCGGCGACATAGAAAACTTTATCGCGCAAAGCGAGTTTTACCAGGTCATTATCGGAGTTCACGAAGATTTTTCGTACGACGAGATGTTTGTGACGATGATCAACTCGACTATGTCGGTGGTGGCGCTGATCCCGCTTTTGATAATCGCGTTTAGGCCCCGCGCGGAGGAGCGCGACGAACGCGCCGAGAACGTGCTTTCGCGCTCGGTTTCGCGGAAGAAGTTTTTGGCGGGCTACGCGGCGATCGCGTTCGTTTGCGGCGCGCTGATGCAGTTCGCGACGGGCGCGGGCCTTTACCTGGCTTCGGCGGTCGTGCTTGATGAGCCGATTTCGTTTGCGTTTTTGATGAAGGCGATCTTCGCATACCTTCCCGCGGTCTTTGCGATGGTCGGGCTCGCGGTGTTTTTAGTCGGCGCGGCCCCGAAGCTTTGCGGGGCGGCGTGGGTCTTCTTCGGCTATGTGTTCTTCATGGTCATGCTCGGCCGCGCGATGAACTTGCCGGCTATCGCGGATTGGATCGTGCCGTTCGCGCACATACCGCAGCTTCCGGTCGACGAAGTCGCGTTTGCGCCGCTGCTTATTTTGACCCTGATCGCGGCCGCGCTCACCGCGGCCGGGTTCGTCTTCTATTCGAGGAGGGACGTCGCGGCCTAGCGCGAAACTACTTATCTTCCATAAAGCGGTTAAGTTTGCCCGATTATATCAAGCCGGCTTCGGTCAACTTTTAGACGAAGCCGGTTTTTTGACGGCGTTTATAAATTTATTGGCATTCATTTTTACGGTTGATAATTTAACCCGGTTGCGCGCTTTCTTAAGCGACGGTTGTTTTACGCCGCGGGGTCCGGCCAGTATGATATGCGAAACGGGCGGGCGCGCCGGTTTAAATATAAACGCCAGGAAAAAAATTTAACGGGGGGCTTTCATGCTTGACATGGCAAGGTTTGGATCGAAGATCCTGGCGCT
>WREB01000105.1 GCA_009779525.1 Defluviitaleaceae bacterium | reverse complement strand
GTTTCTAAACATGTACAATTCGATCGGGCAAGCCGTGGCGATGCTCGCCGGCGGTTTGACCGCCGGATACTTCGGCTACAGATACCCGTTCGCCGCGGGAGCGTTTATCGGAATAGGCGGGATCGCCTTCGGGCTGCTCGTAAAAGAAAAGAAACCCGAACGCGGCGGGCATGTGGGCGTGGCGGAACTGCTTTCGGTAATCAGGGACAAAAACCTTTTGGCGATGTCGGCGCTTGCGATCGTGTCGCAGTTCGTTTTTTTCGGGACGACGCTCACGTTCGTTCCGCTCGTCGCGGCCGGCCTCGGGGCTTCCCCCGAGGAGCTGGGATTCCTTTCGACGCTTGGAAACGTCCCCCGCATACTCGCCTCGCTCATTTGCGGGGTGTTGCTGGCGCGCAGGTTCGATTCCAAAATCGCGCTCGCCTCAAGCTACGCGCTGTTTGCGGTGAGCTGCGCGGCCACGCCGTTTTGCCCGAACCTTGGCGCGCTTTACGCGGTAAACTCCGCGACCGGCTTCGCCTACGGCGTGACGATGGCGATTACCATAAGCCTCTGCACGCGCGACGTCGAGGATTACAGGCGTTCCGCCGCGATGGGTTTCTTTCAGGCGATCTACGGAGTCGGGATGTTTATCGGCCCAGTGGTCGTCGGCGTCGTTTCGGATAATATCGGGGTTAACGCCGGCTTTTACTTCGCGGCAATAGCGGCCGCATCCGGAATCGCCGCAAGCTTAAAATTCGTCAGGAAGGCGTAAAAAAATGGTTGAGGCAAATTGGGTCATTGACGTAATCGAAAGATTCGCCCCGCTTTCGTCCGCCGAGGATTGGGACAACACGGGGCTACTCGCCGGAAGCGGAAAAAAGATGGTATCGAAAATTATAGTCGCGCTTGACGCGACGCTTCCCGTGATAAAGGAGGCGGTCGACGGCGGCTACGATATGCTGATAACCCACCACCCCCTAATTTTCGAACCGCTCAAGCGGATCGTCGAAAGCGATCCGCTCGGCGCGAAGCTGCTTCAATTGATAAAAAACGACATAACGCTTTACTGCGCGCACACCAACCTGGACGTAGCGGAGGGCGGGTTGAACGACATAACGTTCGATGCGCTCGGGCTAATCGACAAGGGGCCCTTGCTTTCGCCGATTGACGACGGCCTTTCGCTGGGCAGGACGGGTTTTTTGCGCGAGGCGATAAGCCTTGAGCGTTTCATCGATTCATTGGCGGAGCGCCTTGCTATCGAAGCGCGCGAGATCCGGTACGCGGGAGACTTAACCAAGACGGTGAAAAAAGTCGGGATATGCGTCGGCGACGCGTCGGGGCGTAGATACATGCGTGCCGCTGCCGATTCGGGCTGCGACGTTTACGTGACCGGCGACGTAAGATACCACTCGGCGCTAGACGCGATCGATTTAAACCTTTGCGTAGTCGACGTCACGCACTACCGCAGCGAAACCGCCGCCGTCTTGCTGCTCGCCGGGCTGCTTCAAGACGAGGCGAAAAAAAGCGGCGCCGTCCTCACCGTCGATAAGTCCGCCGCCGAAACCCAAACGTTGTTCCGTTTAAAATAAACGCCCCCGGAGGGGCGCTTAAAACGGGAAATCGTCCTCGCCCAAAACTTTCGTCGCGACGGGCACGTAGCCCTTGTCCCTCCATTTGGGCTCGGTCAATTTTGCGGCCGCGTAGATCGCGACAACCAAAGCGATGCCGGAAGCGATTCCGATCGGCGCGCCGTAATCGCCGTAGCCCGCGAGTCCGCAAATGAAATCGCCTGCGAATATGCCCGCGATAAGCCCCGCGGCCGGGAGCCCGTAAAGCATGACGGCGGCCTTAAGGAAAGCCTCCGTCCTAAGCTCCACCTTCACGCGGTCGCTGACTTCGGCGCCGCATTCGTTTTTGACGGTAACGCGCCAATCTTCCCGCGCGATGCCGCCTCGGCAGGCGCGGCAGCTTCCGCACGCCTTGGTGCGCTTCATAAGCAGGGTCGCCTCGCCGCCGTTGACCTCGATTACTTCGCCGTATTCGTGCATCAAAAACCCCGTCCGGTTCGTTTCATTCCGCGGTTTTCCCGAAACCGGAGGCGACGCGCTCGAGTATCCGGTTGCTGCGCTCGATGAACTGAGTCATCTGCTCCGTCGCGAGCGGCTTGTGGCTAATCATCGCGAGGTCGTGCAGCTGGCGCGCGATCAAGTCGACGTCGTCCTTCCGGTCGGTTTCGTCGCGTATCACCGTCAAAATTTTTACGAGCGGATTGTTCTTGTTTAATACTAGCGTAAGCTCCTCTTCAAACATGCCCGGCATGTCCATCCCGCCGAACATCTTGCTCATTTCCTGCATCCTGCGCGATTGTTCGGAGAGGAGCATCACCGCCGAAACGCTCTCGGACTTCAGGTTTTCAACTTTTACCTTCAGCTTTTCGTTTCCAAGCGTCTGGCGGAACAGCTTTTCCATGTCCTCGCCCTGCTTTTTTTCGTCCTCGGCGCCGGCTTCGGCTTCCGTTTCTTTCAGCGCTTCCGATATGTCGGCGTCTATCCGGTTGAACTTCACGTCGCGCTCATAGCTTTCGACATAGGATATGAACGGGTTGTCCAGGTTGGCGGTTAAAAGCGCGGCCTCCATCCCCTGGTCCTTGAACATCTTTATGTACTGCGACTGAAGCTGCTCGTTGCTTACGTAATATACGGTCTTGTCCGTCTTGTCCTTGTTGCGCTCGGTGAATTCGGAAAGCGTCGCGTGGTCGCCCGATGTGGTCTTGTACAGCACGATTTCCTTGATCTTGTCGTAAAAATCCTTTTCCTTTATGCAGCCGTACTTGATGAACGGGCTGATGTCGTCCCAATAGCCGTCGTATTTTTCGCGGTCCTTCTTAAACAGCCCGTTGAGTTTGTCCGCCACCTTCTTTGAGATGTAGCCCGACATCTTCTTCACGTAGCCGTCGTTTTGCAAAAACGAGCGCGACACGTTTAGCGGGAGGTCGGGGCAGTCCATCACGCCTTTTAGCAAAAGCAGGTATTCGGGGATTACTTCCTTTATATTGTCCGCGACGAAGACCTGGTTGTTGTACAGCTTGACCTGCCCCTCGATGTATTCGAGGTCGTGCTTGAGCTTCGGGAAATACAGTATGCCCTTCAGGCGGAACGGATAGTCCATGTTGAGGTGGATCCAAAAAAGCGGTTCGTTGAAGTCGGTGAATACCTTGCGGTAAAATTCTTTGTATTCGTCGTCCGTGCATTCGTTGGTCTGCTTCAGCCAGAGGGGGCGCGTCTCGTTGATCGGCTTAGGCCCTTCTTTTTCCGGCGCCTCCCCGGCGTCGGTTATATCTTCGTCGCTGCCGTTATCCTCCGCATCTTCCAAATCCTTCGCATCTTCCAAATCCTTCGACTCTTCGTCCCCCGCAATATCGACGTCGATCGCCTCGCCGTCCGCGACCGGCTTTATCGCCTCGAAGAAGATCTCCACCGGAACGAAGTTGCAATATTTTATAAGGATGCTCCTGAGCTTGTACTCTTCCAAAAACTCCTTGCTCTCTTCATTTATATAAAGCGTCACGACCGTGCCTCGCGTCGCCTTGTCGCTTTCGGTCATCTCGTACTCGATGCCGCCCTCGCAAACCCAGCGCGCCGCCGCCTCGCCTTCCTTATATGAAAGGCTGTCTATCTGCACCTTGTCCGCGACCATGAACGACGAGTAAAACCCGAGCCCGAAATGTCCGATGATCTCGTTTTCGCGGTCCATCTTGTCCTTGTACTTTTCGAGGAACTCGTTGGCGCCGGAAAAAGCGATCTGGTTTATATACTCGCGTATCTCGCCGGAAGTCATTCCAATCCCGTTGTCCTCGAACACGATCGTCTTGCTTTCCTTGTCGACGAAGACCTTGATGAAAAACTTTTCGTCACGAGCTATGCCTTGCGCCTCGCCTATGTCGGCGAGCTTGCGCAGCTTCGTCACCGCGTCGGCGCCGTTTGAGACCATCTCGCGCACGAAGATGTCGGCGTCGGAGTAAAGCCATTTTTTAATGATCGGCAGGATGTTTTCGCTGTGGATCGACAGGTTGCCTTTCTCCATTAAAAATACCCCCGTAAATTTTTCGTTAGGCAGTATAACGAAAAAAAATGGCGAGGGTCAAGCGAAAACGGGAGTCTGGCGCCGGATCGAGCGCGGCGCGACTAAACCAAGGCGAAGTAATATTCTTATTGAATTTTAATCTTAACCGGGATTTCGTGCCTCGAAAAAAAATCGGCGACGTAGGCGTCCCACCGTTCGTCGAGCGACTTGTCCAGCGCGAACTGCTTCTGCGAAGTCCCCGAGGTGAACGCGATTCCGCCGTTTTCATAGACCATGTTGATGAATAGCGCCGACGCGTTCGGGTGGAGCGATTCGGCTTCACCGGCGCTGAGCGAAAAGATGATTTTAATCAGGCGTGGCATCTTGCATTTTATGAGCGCGGTCACGAGGGGCTTGAGCTCCCGCCACACAACGTTCCTTTTTTCTTCGACGCCGTCTTGCGCGCCCGATATGTCGACGCGGGTAAGCGCGTAAAGCTCCGCGGCCTTGACCTCGAAGGCGTCGAACGGATCCTCGCGCAAAAGCCGGTTCATGAAGCCCCTCACATCCGATTCATCCATCGTAAACGCGACCACGTCCCGACCCCCCGCCGATATAACCCGATGAAGTATAACGTTTCGGCGGGGTATTTCAACCGTTTGGAATTACAATTAAATAAACATTAAAAAAATAAAAATAAATTAAAATAAGTTTAATAAAAGTGTTGACTAAGATTTTCGTAGGATTATAATACGCCCAATGAAACAAAAAAATCTTGGACGCATCGACGTCCCACATTTCCAGGGAGGAAATCAAAATGAAGAAAAACGTAAAAAGGTTCGCAGCGCAGTTCGTGGCATTCTCCGTGGCGTTCGCGCTGGTATTCATGTACGCGCCGATCAAGCTCTTCGCGGCGTCCGAAGGCGAGTCCAAAGTCCTTAACGTTATGATCCACTGCGAAGAATGCGGCGAGTCGCCGGGCAAAAACAAAATCGAAGACGTCACGTTTACGTTCTCTAACGGCGCCTGGACATTGCCGGCGGTCGCGTGCCTTAACTGCGGGGCCTTAGTCGATTCCTACTACAGCAACCAAAGCGCGGACCTAAGCGGCAACAACGTTCAACTGAAGGTAACGAAAACCACCACGACCGTTCCGTCCGACCCGACCGACCCCGATGATCCGTCCGATCCGTCCGATCCGTCCGATCCCGATGACCCGACTGATCCGACCGATCCGACGGACCCGACCGATCCGACGGACCCGACCGACCCGACCGACCCGACCGACCCGACCGTCCCGACCGACCCGCCGGACCCGCCCG
>WREB01000104.1 GCA_009779525.1 Defluviitaleaceae bacterium | reverse complement strand
GAGCAGGCCGAGGCGACGACCACGCGCAAGTACGGGGGCACCGGACTCGGGCTCGCGATCACGAAAAGGATCGTCGAGCTCATGAACGGCGAAATTTGGGTCGAATCGGAATCGGGCAAGGGCTCGAAATTCATCTTCAACATATTGATGAAGCGGAGCGTCGAAGACGAAAAGCATCTGCTCGACGAAAGCGTGAACTGGGAAAACATACGCATATTCGCCGTGGACGACGAGCCGGAAATACGCGAGTTCTTCACGCTGGTCGCGGAAAACTTGAAAATCGCATGCACCGTAGCCGAAAGCGGCGAGGAAGCGCTGATGCTGCTTGAGAAGGACAACAGGCACAACATCTTCTTCATCGACTGGAAACTCAACGGAATGAACGGGGTCGAACTCGTCAAAAATATACGCAGCAAATCGACCGAAAAATCCGTGGTCATAGTCTTTTCGTCCGTCGACTGGAGCATAATCGAGAACGAAGCGAAGGACGCCGGAGTCGACAAGTTCCTTCCGAAGCCCCTGTTCCCCTCGGTGATCGTCGACGCGATCAACACGTACATCAGCCGGAGGTTTGGAAGCGGGCCCGACGAGTCTGGCGTTTATACCGACGACTTCGGCGGCCATACGATACTGCTCGCCGACGACGTCGAGATCAACAGGGAAATAGTGCTTTCGCTGCTTGAGCCGACCAAGCTTGCCGTGGACTGCGCGGAAAACGGAGTGAGAGCCGTCGAGCTGTTCCGCGAAAACCCGGACAAGTACGGAATGATCTTCATGGACATACAGATGCCTGAAATGGACGGGTTCGAGGCGACGCGAAACATCAGGGCGCTTGGATGCGCGCACGCGAAAGCCGTCCCGATTATCGCGATGACCGCGAACGTTTTCCGCGAGGACATAGCCAAATGCCTTGAAGTCGGGATGAACGGACACATAGGAAAGCCGATCGATTTAAACGAAGTGATGAACGAACTCAGGAGGTACCTGCACCAGCGCTGACGTCGCCAAAGCCGTCTTCGGATGCTCGCAGGCATCCGTTTTCGGACAAATTTTTTGCGTTTCGGCGGGCCGTGATGTCCCGCCGTTTTTTTATACGATTTCCTTTTTCCCGCGCGTTGCGATATAATCGCCCGGAAGGTGATTGGGATGCGCCGTTTGCTAGTAGAGTACCGAATGGTCGTCATGGAGGGGCTCCTGCTTTTTGCGATACTAATCGCGACGATCACGTCGGCGTCCGCCGCGGATATTAACCAGGCCACGGTGCTGACGCTTTGCGTCGGCGTATCGATTCTGATTTTGCTGTACGTTTCGCTCAGGTACCTGACCCATGCGAAAAAAATGATCCGCCACATGACGGACGAGATAAAGATCCTTCCCGAAGACCTGAGCGAAAAGCCCGGCGACCATGTCAGGGGTGTCGCCAGGGTTTTTTACGAGGAGCTTTCCCGCGTAAAAAAACTGCTCGACAAAAAAGGGCGGATGCGGCAGGAACTGCTTGAGATCGTAAACGTCGTCGCATCAAACATGGAATTCGAGACGCTCCTGCACGACCTCGTCCCGAAGCTGAACGAGGCGACGCAAAGCAACTGCTCCGCCTTCTACACCGTCAACCAGTCGACGGGCAAGCTTGAGATCAAGCATTCGGTCGGCTTCAGCAAAAACATTTACGGCGAGTTCGACGTCTCGCTAAACGAAGGATTCATCGGTATAGCGGCGGCGAAAAACGAGGTCATGATCGTGCAGGACATCCCGGACGATACGGTCTACTTCGTCCGGACGTTCCTCGGAAAAATCAAGCCGAAGAGCCTGATCGTCGTGCCGGTTTCATGCCAGGACAAGGTGACCGGGGTCCTGGTTTGCGCGAGCATTCGCGTATTCACGCGGGAGGACCGCGACATGATCGACCTCATCCGCCATTATCTCGGCGTTGCGGTGAACAACGGCTTCAACTACGACCGAACCAAGCGCCTCACGAACGAGCTCACCTTCCAAAACAAGCTGATACAGGACCAGCACGAGGACATGAAAAAACGGCTCGACGAAAAGACGAGGTTATTAAGCCACGTCATGGATTATTTCGGCGAAAGCTGCCTGTACGTGATAGACGCGAGGGGAATCGTGCTCGTATGGAACGGCGGGGCCGAGCGGATGCACGGCATCGCCGCCGGCGCCGCTATAGGGCGCGGAATCGACAGGGTGTACGAGGACGGCGGCTGGCCCGCGATATCGAGGCACATACCGCGCGCAATCAAGGACGGCGCGTACTCCGAAAGGTTTGTCAGGCCGGTCGGCGAAGGCGGCGAAGCCGCGTACGAAATAAAAATGACATGCCTCTACAACGACGCGCGTGAGGCGATCGGGATATTGATCGAAATTAAAGATTCAGGCGTATCGGGCGAATCGAGTCATTCGGAGGGATAAAATGCCGGACCGCGATAATTTTTTGACGATAGGGATCGACCTTGGCACATCCGCTGTAAAGCTGATCGCGATGGATTGCGCGGGCAATACCGTGGGGACGGCCGCGCGCGAATACCCGCTTTACCTAACCGACGACGGCTGGTCGGAGCAGGACCCCGCCGAATGGTGGGCGCAGACCTCCGACGGGATTCGCGAGCTCATATCAAACCTCGACGCCGGATTGATCAAGTCGGTCAGCTTCAGCGGCCAAATGCACGGCCTTGTCGCGCTTGACGAAAACGATTCGGTCATCCGCCGCGCGATCCTTTGGAACGACCAGCGGACGCAAAAGCAGTGCGATTACTTAAACGGGACGGTCGGAAAAAAATTTTTGCTGGCAAATACCGCGAACGTCGCGCTGACCGGCTTCACCGCGCCGAAGATACTTTGGATGAAGGACAACGAACCCGAAAATTTCAGGCGCATCAAAAAGATAATGCTTCCCAAGGATTATATAGCCTACAAGCTTTCGGGCGTCTTCGCGACCGATTATTCCGACGCTTCGGGGACGCTTTTGCTTGACGTCGCCAAACAGGATTGGTCCGACGCGATGCTTGAAATCGTCGGCCTTACGCGCGAAAACGTCGCTTCGCTTTATCCTTCGTACGCCGCGGTCGGCGGCGTCACGCCGGAGGCTTCAAGGGAAACCGGTTTGCCCGAGGGAGTCCGCGTCGTGATCGGCGGGGGGGACCAGGCGGTCGGGGCGGTCGGCACGGGCACGGTCGCGGACGGCATGTGTTCGGTATCGCTTGGCACGTCCGGCGTCGTGTTCGTATCGACGGACAATTTCAATATCGACGAGTCGCCCGCGGCGATCCATTCGTTCTGCCACGCCAACGGGCGCTACCATATGATGGGCGTGACGCTCGCCGCGACCGGCTCGATGAAATGGTGGGTCGAGGACGTGCTAAGCGCAAACGACTATCCCGCGGAGCAGACAGATATAAAAACGCTTGGAAAAAATAAAGTGTATTACCTTCCGTATCTCAACGGGGAGCGCACCCCGCACAACAACCCGCACGCGCGCGGGGTTTTCGCGGGAATGACGCTGACTACGACCCGCGCCGAAATGACGCAGGCGGTAATGGAGGGCGTCGCGTTCAGCCTTCGCGACATATTGGAAATAGTGCGAAAACTCGGCGCGCGGGTGCAGACCGCCAGGATTATCGGAGGCGGGGCGAAAAGCCCCGTATGGTGCCAGATGATGGCGGACGTCCTTAACGTGCGGGTCGAAAGGATTAATTCGTCCGAAGGCCCCGCGTTCGGCGCCGCGATCCTCGCCGCCGTCGGAGCCGGTCTTTTTGGTTCGGTCGGCGAGGCTTGCGAAAAACTTATTTCGGTGACCGAAACCTTCGTTCCCAACCAAGCCGCGGCCAAGCGCTACGATACGCACTACCAAATATTCGCGGGGCTTTACGACGCGATGAAGGCGCTGTTCCCGAAAATGGCCGACGCCGCGCTAAATAATGGGGAATAAATGAACGACAACCGGAAGGATCAAAAAACGCCGCCGACCGGAAGGATTCCCGGCGGGTTCATGACGATACTCGTCGCCGTCGCGGTGGTAATGATCCTCAACATGGCGATCACTTCCCTCGTAAATTCCTCGGTAAGCGAAATCCGCTACAGCGAATTCATAAGTCTTTTAAAATCCGGACGCGTCGCGACGGTCCAAATCCAATCGGACCGGTTGTTGATCACGCTTCGCGACGAAGGGTCGCGCCAGCCGACGCCGACTTTGCCGCAAAGCGGCGGTTTCATGGACAGCATGATCTCCTCGACCGAACGGCGCCTCTCTTCTCAGGGGAGCCAGCCGCAGACTTTCTACACCGGCCGGATAGACGACCCGGAGCTCCGCGGTATGCTCGACGATTACGGAGTCGAGTATTACGCGACAATTCAAAGCTCGAACTGGGTCCAGTATATTTTTTTCCAGCTGCTGCTTCCGATAATATTCATCTACGGGCTCTGGCTTTTGCTCCGCCGCTCGATGAGCGGAATGATGGGCGGCGGCCGCGGAGGGTTCATGGCGATCGGGCAAAGCAACGCGAAGGTCTATATGGAAAAAAAGACCGGGGTCACCTTCGACGACGTCGCCGGGCAGGACGAGGCGAAGGAAAGCATCACGGAAATAATGGATTTTTTGCATAATCCCGACAAATACACCGCCATAGGGGCGAAGCAGCCGAAGGGCGCGCTTTTGGTCGGCCCGCCCGGCACCGGAAAGACGCTTTTGGCCAAGGCGATGGCGGGGGAGGCGGAAGTCGTTTTCTTCTCGCTCTCCGGCTCCGATTTCGTCGAGATGTTCGTGGGCGTCGGGGCGTCGCGCGTCAGGGACTTGTTCAAGCAGGCGAGCGCGCAGGCGCCGTGCATAATATTCATCGACGAAATCGACGCCATCGGCAAAAGCCGCGACACCTCGTTCAACTCGAACGACGAGCGCGAGCAGACATTGAACCAGCTGCTTTCCGAAATGGACGGGTTCGACTCGTCCAAGGGCGTGGTGATTTTGGGCGCGACCAACAGGCCCGAGATCTTGGATAAGGCGTTGCTTAGGCCCGGCCGCTTCGACAGGCGGATAAACGTCGAACTTCCCGACTTGAAGGGTCGCGAGGAAATACTTAAAGTCCACGCCAAAAAAGTTAAGATGCACGCGACCGTGAACCTAAGGAAGATCGCGCTGATAACGCCCGGCGCCGCGGGAGCCGACCTCGCCAACATGATCAACGAGGGGGCGCTCCACGCGGTCCGGATGAAGCGTTCCGAAGTATGGCAGGAAGATCTAACCGAGGCGGTCGAAATAGTCATCGCGGGCAAAGAAAAGAAGGACCGCATCATGACGGAGCGCGAAAAGCGGATCGTCGCGTACCACGAGGTGGGCCACGCGCTCGCCAACGTTTTGCAAAAAGAAACCAAGCCGATCGAAAAGATCACGATCATCCCGCGCACCAAGGGCACGCTCGGCTACGT
>WREB01000103.1 GCA_009779525.1 Defluviitaleaceae bacterium | reverse complement strand
TGATCAATGAGTCGCCCGGTTTAAGCATGGATACGCCCGCGAAAATCGCTTCGCGCCTGTTCGGATGCGTTTCGTATCCGCAGTTCGTATCCGACAAGCCGGATTCGATCTGCCTGATGATTTCCGCGGGTTCCTCGCTTCGCGGGTTGTCGGATGTGAGGACGCAATAGTCCGACAATTCGCCCGCAATTCGGCCCATGATCGGGCGTTTGCCCTTGTCCTTGTCCCCGCCGCACCCGAAAAGCGTTATCACCCTGCCCTTTGTAAATTCCCTGACGGCGTTGATAACGCTCACCAATCCGTCGGGCGAATGGGCGTAGTCCACCAGCACATAAAAACCGCCTTCGTTTGGAATCGATTGGATTCGCCCCGGTATCGCGCGTATCATCGAGACGCCCTGCTTTATCCTGTCGACTGGAGCGCCCAGCGCGAGCGCCGCGCATATGGCCGCGAGGCAGTTGTAAATATTGAAGCGTCCCTTCGCGCTGATGAAAAAATCCTCGATTTCGCCGTCGATTTCGACGGAAAACGACATTCCCGTTTCTACCCGGTCGATACGAGTCGCCTTCAGGTCGCATTCGCTATCGATTCCGTATGTCAAAAAAGCGCATTTTTTGCTCTTCATCATGAATTTCGCCGAAGCGTCGTCCGCGTTGACAATTCCGATTTTGCATAAATCGAAAAGCCTCGATTTCGCGCTCCGGTAATTTTCCATGCTCCCGTGAAAGTCGAGGTGATCCTGCGTCAGATTCGTAAACAAACCCGCGGCGAATTTGATACCGTCAACTTTGTTGAGGCTAAGCGCGTGCGACGAGACTTCCATAACGACGTCCTCGACGCCAAGCTCGCGCATTCGCGCCAGTATCTGCATCAGCTCGAGGGTGTCGGGCGTCGTAGAAGCGTCGAAGGGAATATCGACTACCGCGTCGCCGACTCGCGTTCCGATCGTACCGATCACCCCGGTTCGCCTTCCCGAAGCCTTTAAGATCGTTTCGAGGAAATACGCCGTAGAAGTTTTTCCGTTCGTACCGGTGACGCCAATTATGCGCATCGTCTCGGCGGGCCTTCCGAAAAAGTTCGACGAAACGACGCAAAGCGCCGTCCTCGTTTCGTTAACCTTAATGACCGAAACGCCTTCCGGATATTTCGTTTGGCTTGAGTCGACCAAGACCGCGGCCGCGCCTGACTTTACCGCGTCGGAAATAAATTTATGCCCGTCCACGCGAAATCCCCGTATGCACGCATAAAGAAAACCTTCCGAGACTTTCCGCGAGTCTATCGTAACGCCGGATATGTCGTCGCTTGTCCCTTCCTGAATGATTTCATGTTCTAAGCCTTGCAGCAGTTCGCTTAATTTCATCGTTTACCTCTCTTACCTAACCTTGATTTTTACCTGCGACCATTTTTGGATATGCGAGTCCGCCGCGGGATATTGCTGGTATATTGTGTAAAGCCCGTCATCGTATATATCGGCCGGATCGTTTTCGTCATTCGCAAAAGCGGGATAATACGTCGTCGGGCCGCCTTCTTGCAAACCGGCTCCGGAACCGTCCGGCTTGTCGATAAAAACGATTGGCACGAGGTTGGCCTGCTTGATCATTTCGATTCCCTGCGCCTCGGTCATCCCGGTCACGTTCGGGACGAACGCCATGTCGTCCTCGTATACGCTCGCCGGATCCAGGTAAATGAAAAGCGGGACGTCCTTCGGGGCTATCCGGCCCGCGGCAGGAGTTGTCCTCGCGACGACGGTCCCCTGCCCGACCGTTTGGTAATCGATCCCCAGGTTGTTTAACATTTTTATTACTTCAGCAAGGCCCATCCCGGAGTAGTCGGCAAGAACCGTCCTGTCGTCGTTTTCTTGAAGCGCGTGCTGCATCGAAGATCCGTCGCTCGGCCGCATGTTTTTATACTGTATTATCTGCCAGAGCAGCTCGCGGACCATCGGAGCGACCGTCACGCTGCTCAACAACTGCGTATCGGCTATGTTGTCGAGTATCGCGAGGACTATGTATTCCGGGTTTTCGACCGGCGTGTACGCCGCGAACGCGACGGTCATGCCTTCGCGGTTTCTTCCCTGCTGGCCCGAACCGGTTTTGCCTCCGATCGTGTAGCCCTCTATTATGGCGTTTCTGCCCGTCCCAAGCGGCGAAACGACGCTTTGCATCGCTTCTCGCAAAAAATCGGAGGTTTGCGCCGAAATCACTTTTCTTACAATTTCAGGCGCGTTTTCTTTAACGATGTTGCCCCGTTCGTCCACGATTTGCGAAACGACATACGGCTTCATTAGGTTGCCGCCGTTTATCACGGCGGCAAACGCGGTAATCGCCTGTATCGCGGTGTTGTTGAAACCCTGGCCCATCGAGCTTGTGGCAAGCTCGACCGGGTTCAATTGGGAAAGCGGATACATGACAGCCGGGGACGAAACGCTCGCTTCGCCGGGCAAGTCGATCCCGGTCCTTTCGCCGTACCCGAAATCGTTCCTGTATTTGAAAAAAATATCCCTTCCCACGAGCTTGTTTATTTCGATCATCGCCACGTTGCAAGAATTTGCGAGCACCTGCACGATATCCTGGCCTCCGTGGCCGTACCGGCTCCAGCAGGGGATCTCGTGGTCGGCGACGGTTATCTTCGCGCCGCAGTACGCGTTGAACGTCGCCGGGTTGATAATGTTTTCCTCAAGCGCCGCCGCGACGACGATGGGCTTGAAAATCGATCCCGGCTCGAACGTATTGATAACGGAATAGTTTCGCCATTGCAAGTATTTGCGGTTAAGCTGCTCCTCCGCGGAAAGCGCGTCCCATATGTTGTTAAGGCGCTTGTCGTTGTAGAGCGACCAATCGTCGGGGTCCGCTAGCGAAAATGAGGAGCACTGCGCCATTGCCAAAATTTCGCCGGTGTAAGGCTGCATAACCAAAATAATTGAGTATTCGCATTCGAATTTTTTATAGTATTCCTCGGCGATCCGCTGCGCGATATTTTGGATCCCGGAATCGAGCGTGGTTATGAGCGAATAGCCGTTTCGCGACGGGATTTCGTCCACTATCGGATTGTTGCTTGGGTCGTAGGCCCTATATGTCCTGCCGCGCTCCCCGGTCAATTCGGCGTCGTAATAACTCTCAAGCCCCCAGAACGTGTCCCCCCGTTGAAAACCCAGCGTTTGGGGCGCAAAGAACGGATCAATGTACCTGCGCTGCGAATCTTCTCTGAAGACAATGTCGCGCACGTTTTTTTCTTTTAGCCTGACGTAGTCGGAAACCTGGACCTTGCGGGCGAGTATCTGAAAATTGGTAGGATGCAGCAGGCTGCCGTCGGGCCCCTTTTCGTAATATTTCTCGAGTTCGGAAATGGGGATGCCCAACACTTCGTTTATGGCGGCAAGCGTCCTCGTCTTAGCGTCGCGTTCCGGGTTGCTGTCGGTCTTTCTCGAATTTGATATGGTCACGTCCAAAGCGACCGTGTAGACCCGGCTGCTTACCGCGAGCGGCTGGTGGTTCCTGTCGAATATGTATCCCCTGTTCGGATTGGATTCGCGCTCCACCGATTCCCTGTTTAGGTTTTGCTTTTTAACGGCTTCGCGTTCGTATTCGCTTCCGTTCACGTATTTTATAATCCCGACGCGGCCGAGCAGCACCGCGAAGCATACGGTAACCGCCGCGCCGAATAAAATTACCCGAAACCGTTTCAGCGCGTTGACCGGACGCGCCTGCGGCGTTATTTGCCTTACTCCCCCGCGGCGGCCCCCTTCGCTTTTTGCCGTTCGCCTCGCCGGGCTCATTTACCGAATCCTAACGTATTAAGCAGCCTGTCGGCCGTCAGTTTTAGCAAATCCGCAAAGCTTCCCTTTTTTTCCGCGGCGTCTTCGAAATCGTCGTTAAGCATTACGTGGCTTTGTTTCGGCACATTGATGTATACAATCTGCGACGCGTCCGGCTTGTTCATTCCGAGCCTTCCGGAAGCTATTTTGGCGATTTCGTCGAGCGAATAGCGCTGGGTTATTTCCGTCCTAAGCGAATCGTTCGCATCGCGCTGCGCGGCAAGTTCGTTGCGGGCTTGCTGCGTCCTCAGCTGCGTATCGTGTATGGACGCGTATGAAAACGCCATTCCCAGGCCCCCGGCAAGGATCAGTAGAATCGTGAACGATATCATGAACACCGGCGGGCGGCGCTTAACGGAAGCGTCGCTTATTTTTTGCTTGCCCGGATTTGGCCTGCTTTCATTGCCTCCGGGTTTCGTCATGTCAGTTTTTATTGTGCCCGGTCCTTTCGGCAATCCTGAGCTTGGCGCTGTGCGCCCTCGCGTTGCTTGCGATTTCAGCTTCGCAAGGCCTCAGCGCTTTTTTTGTAACGATGTTTAACGAAGGGAGCTTCCCGCAGGCGCAAACCGGAAAATCCCTCGGACACTTGCAAGGATTCGATTCGTCCCTGAAAAAACATTTTACGAGCCGGTCCTCAAGCGAATGGAACGAAATCGCGCATATGCGGCCGCCTACGGCAAGACGCCGCGTCGCGAGGCTAAGCGCTGTTTTAAGCGCGTCAAGCTCGCGGTTAACTTCGATCCGGACCGCCTGGAAAATTCGCCTCGCGGAATGCCCGCCGTCGTCGTATCGCGCCTTTACCGGCAACGCTTTGTTAATTATATCAGCCAATTGCGATGTAGTTTCGATTTTTTTGCGTTGCCGCGATTCGACGATTGCTTTCGCAATGCGCTTCGAGTACCGCTCCTCGCCGTATTTGAAAAAAATCTCGGTTAAGCGGTTTTCGTCGTACCCATTGATTATATCACCCGCGTCCGCGTTCTCGCGCCTGTCCATCCTCATGTCGAGCGGCGCTGAAGCGGAATATGAAAAACCTCGGCCAGGCGTATCGATCTGATGCGAAGATACGCCAAGGTCGAAAACAATCCCGTCGATTTCGCCGATCGACCTGGCTTCGAGTATATCGTTGAGTTCGGCAAAGTTTCCGTGCACCGCCTCGAAGCGGCAGCCGAACCGGCTTAGCCTGCCCCTGGCGGCCTCGATCGCTTCGGCGTCCCGATCGATTCCTATGAGGCGGCCATTCGCGAGCATTTCGAGGATCCTCTCCGAATGCCCTCCCCCGCCGAGCGTCCCGTCGACGTATACGCCGTCCGGTTTGACGTTAAGGCCGCGAATGGTTTCCAAAAGCATAACCGGTACGTGCGAATATGACAATTTGCGGCCTTTCCGGACCATTCTATTTGGCATCAAGCAGTATAACGCTTTTTTTCCGGCGCGGAAGACGGAATGTATGTTTGCGTCAATCGAACAATGGCAAAATAAATAACGGACGCTACTAGCGCGCGATTGAATACCGTTATTTTTATAGTCAATGTCGCATCGAAGGGATGGCAATTGACAACCCCATGCTTAAAATGTACTATAAGGGCGCGCAAACATGCGCATTGAGGAGGAATAGAAATGAAATCGATCAACG
>WREB01000102.1 GCA_009779525.1 Defluviitaleaceae bacterium | reverse complement strand
TTGTCCAGTGTTACGATGGTCCAGCCGTTTTCAAGCGTCTCCACTTCCGATCCGCCTTCGTTTACCATCGGCTCGACCGCAAGCGTCATGCCTCTCTTTAGCATCGGCCCCCGCGTCGCCATCTTGTGGTTCGGTATCTGCGGGTCTTCGTGGACCTGCCGGCCTATTCCGTGGCCGCACCATTCCTGTACGACCGTAAACCCGCATTCGTTGGCGTGGCGCTCGATCGCCGCCGACATTTCATGCAAATGGCGGCCGTTTTTCGCGAAAGGCATCGCGTTGAAAAAACATTCGGCGGTCGCTTCGATAAGCTTGGCGAGGACGCCGCCTATTTCGCCGACCGGATGGGTCCTTGCCGCGTCGCTGTGGTACCTTTCTTTATAAACGCCTATGTCCACGCTGACGATGTCGCCGGCGACAAGCCTGCGCGCATCCGGTATCCCATGGATGACCTGGTCGTTCACCGATACGCATATCGCGGCGGGATAATCCCTGTACCCGAGGAAGGACGGTTCGGCGCCGCGGCTCCTGATGAAATCTTCGGCGATCTCGTTCAATTCCAGCGTGGTTATTCCGGGTTTTATGTATTTTTCAAGCGTTTCGTGTGTCCTGGCTACTATCTTGCCCGCCTTGCGCATTTTGTCGATCTGTTCGTCGTTTTTGATGAAAATCCCCATTTATTCGAGGAAGCCCTTGTAGTGCCGCATAAGGAGCTGCGATTCAAGCTGCTTGATGAACTCGAGGGCTACGCCGGTCACGATCAAAAGCGTCGTGCCTCCGAACATCCCGCTCATTCCCGTTACCCTTTGGAAAATCACCGGGGTTATGGCTATTATGCTGTAAAGGATGGCCCCGATCAGAGACATCCGGTCCACGGTTTTTTGGACGTATTCGGTGGTCGGCTTGCCCGGCCTTATGCCCGGGATGAACCCGCCGTTCTTTTTCATGTTCTCGGCCATCTCGGTGGTGTTTATCGCGAACGAGGTGTAAAAGAACGTGAACATGAATATCATCGCGATGTAGACGATCGCGCCCACTATGTGCGTGGTCTCAAGATAGCCGACTATCCTGCCTAGCGTCTCGCTGGGGAAGAATCCCCATATCTGCCTCGGGAACTGCAGGAGAGATATAGCGAAGATTATGGACATGACTCCGGCGATATTGACCTTGATCGGGATATAGCTGCTTTGGTTGCCGTACATCGTCCTGCCCGCCATCTTTTTTGAATATTGGACGGGAATCCTGCGCTCGCCTTCTTGCACCAGCACGACGAACCCGATGATAAGCGCGAACACCACCAGGATGGCGATGACGGTGATCCAACCCCGCAGCGTATCGCCGCCGGTTATCATCGTATACAGCGCGTACGCGCCGCTCGGAAGGCTCGACAGAATGTTCGCGAATATGATGAACGAAG
The DNA here is from genome assembly GCA_009779525.1 of Defluviitaleaceae bacterium. The sequence goes on along the minus strand of WREB01000102.1, from coordinate 4,053 downwards.
CTCCGTTGCCGATCCCCTTTTCGGTTAAAAGCTCCGCGAGCCACATTATGAAAATCGTGCCGGTCACCATTCCGACCGTCGCCATGACAAACGTCAGCATGTTATTGTGCCTGAACAGGCTGCTGACCTCGCCGCTCAGCCGCGAATACGAAAACGTGAGCGCCGCGCCGTTTATCAGAGCCATCCCGACCGCGACAAACCTCGTTATCTGCTGGATCTTCTTGCGGCCGTCCTCGCCTTCCTTCTGCATCTGGGAAAGCTTTGGGATCGCATATGTCAAAAGCTGCATTATGATCGAAGCCGTGATGTACGGGGCGATGCCCATCGCGAAAACGGTGCCGTAGCCGCCGCCCGCTATAAGCGAGAACAGATTGTCGGTGCTTAACCTATCGATGGTGCCGCCGTAAAGGAGCGCGATGTCGACGCCGGGAAGCGGTATGTGCGTGCCCAGGCGGTATACCAAAAGCAACAACGCGATGAATATCAACTTGGTGCGGATATCCTTAACTTTCCAGGCGTTTACGAGTATCTTGAACAATTAAATCACCTCTGCCTTGCCGCCGGCAGCTTCGATTTTTTCCACGGCGGCTTTGCTGAAATGGTGTATCCGCACGATAAGCTTCTTTTTTAGATCGCCGTCGCCAAGAATTTTGACCCCGTCGCGCGGGTTCGATATCAGGCCCTTGCCCTTGAGCGTCTCGACGGTCACTTCGTCGCCGTCGTTGAAGACGTTGAGCAGCGATACGTTGACCGACACGATATCCTTCGAGTTGCGGCATTTGAACCCTTTTTTTGGCAGGCGCCTGTACAAAGGCATCTGCCCGCCCTCAAACCCTGTCTTGCCTCCGAAGCCCGAACGCGATTTTTGGCCCTTGTGGCCCCTTCCGGCGGTTTTTCCGTTGCCGGAGCCATGACCCCTGCCGCGCCGGAATTTATTTTTTGTCGCGCCTTCCGCGGGTTTCAACTCACCCAGCCGCATTTTTGGACTCCCCTTCGCACTTCTCAATCTTCACCAAATGACGGACTTGGTTAATCATTCCGCGTATAGCGGGATTATCTTCCTGTATGACGGACGAGTTCATTTTTTTAAGCCCGAGCGCCGCGACCGTTTTCCTGTGCTTGGGGATCGCGCCTATCGTCGAGCGCACGAGCGTAATCTTCAGCCGCATCACGAGGACCTCGATTCGTAGATCTCTTCGATCGGCTTCCCGCGCAGCCTCGACACCTGCGAAGGCGTCTTCATCTGCCTGAGCCCCTCGATCGTCGCGCTGACCACGTTGTGCTTGGTATTCGAGCCGATGGACTTAGTGACTATGTTCCTGACTCCCGCAAGCTCGAGCACCGCGCGCATCGAACCGCCCGCTATGACTCCGGTGCCCTCCGGCGCCGGCTTCATCATCACGCGGGACGCGCCGAAATGTCCTATGATATCGTGATAGATGCTGTCGTTTTCGTTTCTTTCGATGAATATCAAATTCTTTTTAGCGTCTTCCTTGCCTTTTCGAATCGCTTCGGGTATCTCGGACGCTTTGCCAAGCCCGGCCCCGACGTGCCCGTTTTCGTCGCCGACGACCACCAGCGCCGCGAACCGGAACGTCCGGCCGCCTTTCACGACTTTGGTAACCCTGTTGATCGCCACGACGCGATCTTTCAAGTCAAGCCCGCTTGCGTCAATTTTTTTCATATACGGCCCCTTTACGTTTATGCCTGTTAAAACTTAAGTCCGACTTCCCTGGCGGCGTCTGCCAACGCCTGGACCTTCCCGTGGTAAATATATCCGCTTCTGTCGAACACGATCGTCTCGACGCCCTTCTCGATGGCGCGCGTGGCGACCGCCTTGCCCACCGCCTTGGCCGCTTCTATGTCGGAGGTTTTTTTGATCCCGCTTTCCTCGACGACCGACTTTTCCATCGTCGAAGCCGCGGCGAGCGTCCTTCCCGCCGTATCGTCGACTATCTGCGCGTAGATGTGCTTATTGGAACGAAAAACCGTCAGCCGCGGCCGCTCCGGGGTGCCGGAGAGGTGGTGCCTGATTTTATAGTGCCGCTTGACGCGCGATTCGTTGCGAGACTTCTTGTGTATCAACCCGTATCCCGTTCCTTCCTACTTCTTGCCCGCTTTGCCGGCTTTCCGCCTGATCTTTTCGGTATCGTACTTGATCCCCTTGCCCTTGAACGGCTCGGGCTCGCGCTTGCTTCTGATGTCGGCGGCGTACTGCCCGACTTTTTCCTTGTCGATTCCGGTAATGGTTATCCGGTTGTTGCCCTCCACGGTAGAGGCGACGCCCTCCGGGTCCTTCATTTCGATCGGGTGCGAATAGCCGAGCGTGAGCATCAGCTTGTCGCCGCGCTTTTCCGCGCGGTAACCCGTCCCGTTGATCTCAAGTTTCTTGGTGTATCCGGTCGCAACCCCTACGACCATATTGTTTAAAAGCGTCCTGGTTAAACCGTGGAGCGCCTTGTTTTTCTTTAGGTCGTTCGGGCGCGTCACTTCCAGTTTGCCTTCGTCCCGTGCGATGTTCATGTCCGCGCAAAGCCTGCGCGTCAGAGTCCCAAGCGGCCCCTTCACGGTGACGACGTTGCCTTCGCCTATATCGACGGTGACGCCGGCCGGTACGGTTACGGGAAGCTTGCCTATCCTTGACATGGTCTGCACCTCCTGAATGAATCTACCATATAAACGCCATTACCTCGCCGCCTACCCCGAGGCTCCTGGCTTCCCTGTCGGTTAGTATCCCCTTGTTGGTCGATACGATCGCGCAGCCCAAGCCCCCAAGCACCTTAGGCATGTCCTCGCAGCTCGCGTAGACGCGAAGCCCCGGTTTCGAAATGCGCTTTAAGCCCGCGATGACCTTTTCGTTCCTGTCGCGCCCGTACTTCATCGTTATCCGCATCGTTTTATTCACGCCGTCTTCGATGATCTCGTAGCCCTTTACGTAGCCTTCCTTTACGAGAATCGACGCGATCGCGACTTTAACCCTCGACGAAGGGATGTCCACTGTCTTATGCTTCGCGGTGTTCGCGTTCCGTATCCTGGTCAGCATATCCGCTATGGGGTCTGACATCGACATGCTTATTCCTCCTTGTTGCCGTTTTAGCGATTCACCAGCTGGCTTTCTTGACGCCCGGTATCTGGCCCTTGTAAGCCAGCTCCCTGAAGCAGATCCGGCAAACGCCGTACTTCCTGAGCGTGCTGTGCGGCCTTCCGCATATGTTGCAACGGCTGTAAGCCCGCGTGGAAAACTTCGGCTTCTTCTGCTGCTTTAAAATCATCGATTTTTTCGCCATATGGGCCTCCAGTTGATCTATGCTATTGAATGGGGCGGACGAACGGCATTCCGAAAAGGCGGAGAAGCTCCCGCGCCTCCTCGTCCGATTTGGCCGTGGTGACGATCACCACTTCCATGCCCCTAACCTTGTCGATCTTGTCGAATTGGATTTCGGGAAAAATCAACTGCTCCTTAATTCCTAAGGTATAGTTGCCCCTGCCGTCGAACGAGTCGGGGCTGACGCCCCTGAAGTCCCTGACGCGCGGTATCGATATGTTTATCAATCGGTCCACGAAGTTGTACATCCGCTCGCCCCTAAGGGTCACCTTGCAGCCGATCGGCATGCCCGCGCGGAGCTTGAACGCGGAGACCGACTTCTTCGCCTTCGTCACGACGGGCTTCTGTCCGGTTATCAGGCTGATGTCGTTCGTGGCGCTTTCGATGACCTTGGCGTTTTCCTTTGCCTCGCCTAAACCCACGTTGACGACAACCTTATCGATTTTAGGGACGGCGAGCTTGTTTTTGTAGCCGAATTTTTTCATCATCGAATCGATTACGTCGGTATCGTACAGGACCCTAAGCCTGCTCATGCGTTAACCTCCCGTGCTGCCTCAATCTATGATTTCGCCGGTCGTTTTAGCGAACCGTTTCTTTACGAATTCCGTTTTGCCGCCGGATTCGCCGGCGATCAGCCTAAACCCGATGCGCGTCGGCTTGTCCTTGTGAAGGTACATGACGTTTGATGCGTGGATCGAAGCCTCGCGGTTTACGATGCCGCCGGTTTG
>WREB01000101.1 GCA_009779525.1 Defluviitaleaceae bacterium | reverse complement strand
GCGGCCTCCCGCGCGAGCGCGCTTTGGACGCTTCGCCGCGCGCTCGTTTGGGCGCTTAAGCTGCTGCACCCGTTCACCCCGTTCATTACCGAAACGCTTTTTCTCTCCCTCGAGGAAAGGGAGGAAACCATAATGCTCTCAAACTGGCCCTCCTTCGATCAAACCTTAAACGATCCGGACGCCGAAAGGCAGGTCGGGCAGCTGATGGAAGCGGTCAGGGCGGTCAGGAACGTCCGCGCCGAAAAGCAGGTGCCTCCGTCGCAAAAGATAAAAATCATAATTATTCCAAGTTCAAACGAATCGCACGGTCTGTTCGAAGGCGCGAAAAAAACGCTCGCGTTCCTCTCAGGCGCCGCGCAAACCGAAATCTACAAAGCCGGGAGCACCGCGCCGGAAAAAGCCGTTTCGGCGGTAATATCTTGCGCCGTGGTCTTCATTCCCCAGGGCGCGCTTATCGACCGGGACGCCGAACTCGCCCGCCTCGGCCGCGAAAAGAAAAAATTATTGCAAGAAATCGAACGCGTCGACGGCAAGCTTAACGACGCGGGATTCGTTGCGAAGGCCCCGGCCGGCGTCATAGGGGCGGAGCGCGAAAAGCGCATAAAGTTTGGCGGGATGCTCGAGGCGCTTTTAAAACAGATTTCGGCGTATGAGTAGAGTCCAGCTTTTGGGACCCGGCAAGGCGAAAGAGATTTTCGAATCGATCGCCGAAAACATTTCCAAGGTCGTGATAGGCCGCAGGAACTCGGTAGAGCTGGCCGTCGCGGCGCTCTTCGCCAAGGGGCACGTGCTGCTCGAGGACGTGCCGGGCTCGGGCAAGACGCTTCTCGCGAAAGCCCTCGCGGCGTCGGTCGGCTGCTCGTTCAAGCGCATACAGTTCACGCCCGATCTGCTGCCTTCCGACATAACCGGAATAAATTATTTCAACCTTAAGAGATCCGAATTCGAATTCGTGCAGGGGCCGGTCTTCGCAAATATCGTGCTCGCCGACGAAATCAACAGGGCCACTCCCAAAACGCAGGCCGGGCTGCTTGAGAGCATGGAGGAAAGACAGGTGACGATCGACGGCGAAACCCGTCCGCTCGGCCTTCCGTTCATGGTGATCGCGACGCAAAACCCTATCGACACGCAGGGCGTATTCCCGCTTCCCGAGGCGCAGCTCGACAGGTTCGCGGTGAAGATACCGATGAGCTACACCTCGCGCGCCGATTCGGTAGAGATACTAAAGCGGCACAGGCGCGAATGGGCGCCGGATGGCCTCGGGCAGGCCGCCACGAAGGACGAAATCCTCTACATCCAGGCGCTTGTCCCGGAAACGGCCGTCCACGAGGATTTAATGGATTACATCGTGCGGATCGTCGAGGCGACCCGCCAAAGGGACGAGGTGCTGCTTGGGACGAGCGCGCGCGGCGCGCTTGTTTTGATGCGGCTCGCTCAGGCTTTCGCCGTGGCGTGCGGAAGGGACTACTGCCTGCCCGACGACGTAAAGCGGGTCGCCGTGCCCGCGCTTTCCCACCGCCTTATCTTGCGCGGCACGGAGCGCGCGAAGCGAAACGCCCCGGAGGACATTGTACGAGATATCTTGGAGCGCGCCGAGGTCCCGGCCGAGGGGGCGCGGCTTGCCCGTTGAGTTGTTGCGGCTGGTCGCGGCGCTGGCGGCCGCGCTGGTTTTTTTGCTCGCGGCCTTTATCGTCTCGCGTTATTACGGAATAAAAAAGCTTACGTACAGGCGCTACTTTTCCCCGGACGGCGTGTTCGAGGGGGAGCGCGCTTTTTTTATCGAGGAAGTCGAGAACCGTTTCTTCCTCCCGCTTTTTTTCGTCGACATAGAGGCGTTCTTCTTCAACGAGCTTGCGCTCGACGAATACGCCGATTCCGGCTACAGCCTCCAGCATTTCATCAGCAGGCACTTCCTGCCGCCGTTCACGAAAGTGAAGCGCTCGATCGGGATCAGATGCGTAAGGCGCGGCTATTACGAGTTGGCTACGGTCAACGTCTCGTTTTTCGGCATCAACCTCTATCTGGATTCCAAGGCGGGCATCCACGTCTACCCGCGCGCGCTTCCAAGCGGCGCAAGCAACCCCCTCGAGTACGAGATGCAGCACAGCGCGCAGGCGGTGAAGCGGATGCTCCGCGATCCTTTCAACCGCGTCGGAGTCAGGGACTACTTGCCAGGGGATCCGTTCGGCCGCATCAACTTCAAGACGACCGCGAGGACGGGACGGCTCAAGGTCAACGAATTCGATTTCTTCTCAAGCAGAAACTTCATGGTTTACATAGACTTTCACACGCCTTCCGCGATCGAATCGCCGCCGTCCGAGGCGTACGAGCGGATGATGGAGCGCGCGCTTTCGTACGCGGCGGAGATGGCGATGCTTTCGATGCGCCACGGCTATTCGGCGGGGTTCGCGGCCAACTGCAGGCGGCACGACGGCGCCAACCACGTTCGCTTCCCGATGGGGCGCGGGCAGGATCACTGCGAGGGGCTGCTCCGCGCGATGTCCGAAGTAAGGATGCAGGCGGGCGCCTCGTTCGGCTGGCTGTTGAAGCAGGACCTCGACGCGGTCTGGAACGCGGAGGTTTACGTGCTGGCGATCCGCGCGAACCGCTCCGTTTTCGAGATACTTTCCGTTTACGGCGGGATGGGGAACCACGTCACCGTGATCGAGCTTGAGGAGGATTCGGACCATGCGGCGTGACGGCGCGCTGCTTGCCTTGTCTTTCGTTTCGGCGGCGCTTACCGCGTACCTGTACTATGCGTTCGGCGGAGTCGCCGCGTTTTGCGCGTCGGTCGTCTGTCTCGCGTGGCTCATCAGCGGTCTATGGAAGTGGCTACGCAAAAAGCCAAGGGGCCTCGCGGCGCGGAAATTTATACTCGGCGCGCTCGCGAAAGGTTTCGGGGCGCTGGTCCGGTTCTTGCAAAAACTCGCGCGCGGGAGCCGCAAACCGCGCGGGGACGGCGCTCGTCGGCTTACCGCGTATTCGGACGAGCGGTCGGAAATAGAAGTTTCGCGAAAAACCAAGCAGGAGCGTAAAAAAATCAAATGGAAGGATTTAACGAGCGAAAGGGAGCGCGTAAGATACATTTACCGGGCGTTCGTCCGGCTTCGGATAAAAAACGGATTTAGTTTCGCCATTTCGGAAACGCCAAACGAAATCATGGAGCGCCTTGACGAGGCCGGGACCGCCGGGCTTTTCGCGCTATACAACGTCGCAAGGTACGCCGACGACGAACGGCGCGTCACGCCGGGGGACGTCGCGTCCATCGCGGGATTCGCGGGCGGGCGGGCGAAAGCTTAGGCGGAAGCGGGTAGGTGCGGCAAGGAAAATATAGTGAATCAAACGCCGTAGAATCCCGAAAACGTCATGAACTTTAAGCCTGTTTAGTTTGCTAAATGATGCGTTGGTAAAAATTGGGCGAAGCTTCATAACTGGAAATAGTTTATGCATTAATGTTCGATAAACGAACATATTCGTTGCAATTTCCATCATTATTATGTAAAATCGATGACGCGAGGAGGCGCAGATATGATTGATCTGGGGCGGCGCTTGCAAAAAGCGAGAACGGGGTTTGGCCTATCGCAGGAACATGTCGCAAAAAGGCTTGGTGTTTCCAGGTCGGCTGTCTCGCAGATTGAACGTGGAAAGCGTAAAGTTTCCTGTAACGAATTAGAAGCTCTAAGCATGTTATTCGGGATACCAACCGATGAATTGCTGAAAGGACAGCAAACGGATCTGCCTTCCCAAACTTTCGCGAAAGCATTTGAGGAGCTGGATGAAGCCGATCAAAATGAGATATTGAATCTCATTGAATTCAAACGCACGATGAAAGTTAGACGAGCGCAGGAATGGTTAAATTATATGATACTGTCGGCCCGGCATTCAAAAGGCAACGCCCGGCATTGGTTCAGATTTTTACGCAAAGAAATCGATAAATGCGGCGTTACGTTTTCTATGGACGACGTAATTGCTTTATATAACGACGAGGCGTTGACGCCTTTCCAGCGCGTCTCAATAAAAGCGGCTTTCACAAACGGCTCGCCCACAAGACAGCATATCCAGAGTTTGAATAATTTTGCGAATCGTAATAAAATTTTATCCGTGAGGGATAAATATGACAATGCGGAATCGGAAAAACTTTGACAATGTCATAGACTTTGAACCCGTATTCACGTTAATGAACGAGGAGCTGACAAAGGCTGGACAAACTCTTTTATTGATATGTGCGGGCGGCTATGTAATGCAGCTTAACGGATATAGAGGCACGCTGGATGTCGACGCTTTTTACGAAAGCAATAAGACAGTTGACGCTATCATACGAAAAGTCGGCGACTCGTTTGGAATTAACAAACCTGATGAGTTGTGGTTGAACAACTCAATAGCGAATATGAATCCCAGACCGCCTGACTGCCACTGCGAACTGGTGTATCAATACCCTAATCTAACGGTAAAGGCAGTGAGCATTACATATTTGATGGGAATGAAACTCTCAAGCGGAAGAGAGCAGGATTTATTAGACGCGGGCGACATATTGAATAAAAATAATGACGAAAAACCCTTTGAATTATTCTCAAGACTTACCTGCATGGGATTCGGCATTGATATATCAGGCTTGCTTGACGCATATGAAAAAGCTTACGGCATGGATTGGCTCGACGAATTCTATATAAGAAATCAAGAAGATTTGCGGAAGCTCTTTTAAGCGCGCAACTGCGCAAGACGCGTTAATTTTTTCGCGGAAACATGAGCATGGTTTGTGAACGCGCCGCTTCGCGACCGTCGCTTCATTTACAGTTTGCCAAGGGATTTTACCGCAAGAAAGTTAATTTGCTTCGTATGCGTAAGCGTCCGTTTTTTGCATAACTTACGAAAATATTGTATGATTATGTGTGATAAAATTTTTAATCTTCGAAGATGCATTATAAATATATCATCTGTGAAATTAATAAAGCGACCATCATATTCCAAAAATATTAAGGAGGCGATTGGCAATGAAAAGCGTCACTTCGTTCACCACGGAACTTGATAACGCGGTAAAGGCAGCCGGTCAATTGGCCGCATCGGTCGGCGAAAGAATCGTTCTATCGAAAAACGCGATTGGTATTTTATTATGCGACGCCGACATGGATGGCGCCGCGGTCACGGAGGAACTCCATAAACTGCTAGGAATTGATATCGCGGGAATGACGACGTTGGGAACCCTCGACAAGGACGGATACCATGAGGCGGCCGCCGTGTTTACCGTATTGACTGCGGACGACTGCGTCTTTTACGCCGCCGCTTCGGAATCCCTCGCAGAGAGTAATTTTAAACAGAGGATAACCGCGTCGGCCAAGTCCGTGACGCCGGAAAAACACGGCAGTATGAACGGTCTCTTTTTCGCTTTTTGCCCCAACGGTATGCCGTTTTCAGGGGACACTTACCCGGATATGCTTTCAAAAGCAACCGGCGGCGTCCCGGTCATCGGCGGCGTT
>WREB01000100.1 GCA_009779525.1 Defluviitaleaceae bacterium | reverse complement strand
TGGCCGGACCTAAGCGCGGGCGGAATCACCAGCATGGGGCTGGCGCTTGAGCTCGCCGCCGGCGAATTAAGCCAATTTCCTTCGGATACCAAGCGCCTTCCCCCGGTGCTTGTGCTTTTGACCGACGGCCAGCCTACCGACGAATACCGCAGGGGGCTCGACGCGCTGCTTGCGACTCCGTGGGGAAAAAAATCGGTCAGGATCGCGATCGCCATAGGCAGGGACGCCGACCTCGGGGTACTCGAGCAATTCACCGGCAACAAAGAACTCGTGCTCGAAGCCAACAACCCGCAGTTGTTAATCAAGTTCATAAAATGGGCGTCCACAGTCGTCAAGACGGTTTCTTCCCCGATCGCGGACGACGCTTCCGCGATATCAAGCGTTGACATCAATACGATTCCGGAATTATCCGGCGACGACGACGATATTTGGTAAAAAACGATGAAGCTTGACGCGTTCGGGGCTTGCGTCGCCGGCGCGGCGCATTTGGCGCGGGGCAAAACCAACCAGGACGCGCTTTGCTTCAGGCTGGACGTTCCAAATTATGCAATCGCCGCGGTCGCGGACGGCCACGGAAGCGAAAGCTGCCCCTACAGCGGCGAAGGGTCCGCCGCGGCTGCCGAAATCGCGTCCGGCTTAATCGCGGAAGCGCTTGAAGCGCAGCCCGGGCGCGGCGCGTACGCGTTTTTGGACGCGCAAAAGGACATTTGGCTGCCGAAGCAAATTGAGTTCAAATGGAAGGCGCGCGTCAGAGAGCTGCATAAAAAAAGCGGGCGGCCCGCGCATGAACCGTTCGACTACGCGCTGTACGGGACGACGCTCGCGGTCCTGGCATTGACCGGTTCGTTTATTTTCGCGTTGCAAATCGGCGACGGCGACATACTGATCATGAAGGACGGGGGACTGGCGGATTGGCTGGTCGAACCCGAATACCATCCCGGAAACGAAACATATTCGCTTTGCATGGAGCAGTGCTGGCAGTATGCGCGGACGGCGCTATTTCCAATCGACGAAAAAACCAGATGCATGGCGATGCTTTCCACAGACGGGTACGCAAATTGCTTTACCGACGGCGCGGGCTTTAAAAAAGCGGGCGCCGATTTTTTTTCGCTTTGGCTAAGCAGGGGAAGCGGGTTCGTTTCGCGCTGCCTCGAACCGTGGATCATGCGGGCGACCGCCGAAGGAAGCGGGGACGACATTACGGCGGCGTTTGTTTTAGGCGGGGAGGGCGACTTGGAAAAATACGCTGATATCAGTGAGGCTGAGTTAAACGCGGCTCTTTCGGCAAAACAAGGCGCCAAAACAGATTGCGCGTCGTTCCGGGTCGAACGCCTCCAGGGGGGCAACGTCGGAGACGTTTTTTTAGTGACCGCCGACGCGCCGCTTTGCGCCGAAACGGCGCGGCATAAGTTGGTATTAAAATCGCAGCGGCGATGGGAACGCTTCGGTGATTTAAACTCGTGGAGGAGGGAGTACGATCTCTATTCGTCGTCTTGCCTCGACGCTTTACCCGCCGGTTCGCTTAAGCTGCCAAAATGTTTTTTGGCGGAGTTAAACGACGACGCGACGCGCCTATGGATGGAGTTCGCGGAGGGCAGGTCGGGGGTTAACCTTACGATTTTCGACATGGTTCGAGCCGCGCGCGCGATCGGCGAGTTCCAAGGGATAATATACCGTAAAAATCCCGCGAAGCTGAAAAAAATTAAGAACCTTAGCCAGACAACGTATTTGGAGGACGACTTCAAGCAGTGGGGCGTAGATTCGCGCGAGCATAAATACCTCCGTTCCGGCGGCTGCGAAATCCCCGGTCATCTTCGCGAGATGCTGATAAACCTCGATGCCTGTATTGATTCGGTTTTTGAAAGGATCCGGACGCTTCCCGTCGTTTTTTGCCACAGAGATTATTGGATAGAAAACATTTTTTGCGGGGACGGCGGCGTTACGGCGATCGATTGGGACACGTCGGGATGGGGTTATTTCGGGGAAGATCTCGCGAGCCTCATCGCCGACGACACCGAAATCGAAAAATGGGGCGAATACTTCGAAAGGCTTCTCCCCGCGTACATATCGGGCGCGTCGGGCTATATCGCCGCGGACGGGTTGGATACGCAAACGCTGACCGACATCATCCTGGTGAAATACGGCTACAGGTTCGTTTTCAGATACTTGAACTCCGAAGATTCCGATTGCAAGGATTACCAAATTAAGTCGCTTCAAAAACTATGCGAAATCAACGGGCGATGACTTCGGTTATCCTTTCGGCGAACGAATCGCCGTCCGCGCTCACGCAGACGTTTACATGCGGAAAATCCTCGGGAACGAAGTTCGGGCTCCAGCCGTCCATCACGGCGGTCGTCCCGCGCGTGAACTCGCCCCGCGTCTCGACGGTCAAGCGCATCCGCGAAAAACCCATTTCGCTCCCGAACATGTAAAAGGATAAAGCGAGGGGATCGTGCAGGACCGGAAGTTGACGGCATTCGTTTTCGTGGATGTCCATTATCTTTTTTAAAAAATCGTGCCTTTCGGTCCCCCTTTTCTTGATTCCGTCGGCCTGCGCGCGATTCATCCGGCATTTTAACGTGACGTCCAGCCCGAACATTGTCAGCTTCGCGCCCGATTCGAAAACCACGCGGGCGGCCTCGGGATCGAGCATGATGTTCCATTCCGGTTTAGATGAAGAAACCATGCCGCCCATAATTGTTATCGCGTGCTCCTTCGCTATTTCGGGGCGTTGGATGAGCGCCGCGGCGACGTTTGTTAGCGGGCCGATCGCCACGATGTCCATTCCCGGGTTCTTTTTCGCCGTATCGATCATCAAGTCGACGCCGCTCCCGCGGTCAAACGCCGCGCTCCCGTCAAGCGCGTCGCACTGCGTCGGGCGGTGTTTTTTATCCCACCATCCGTTTAAGGGTTTCGCCATTCCCGCGCATACCGGAATTTCGCTTCTTTTGAACAAACCGCAAATGTGCCTGGCAAGCCCGGCCCTCAATCCCGGTTCGACGTGCACCGTCGATATGCCCTTCAGCTCAAACGCTTCCGGCGCGCCGAGTATAAAATAAAGCGCCAGCGCGTCGTCTATGTCGCCTCCGATGTCGGTGTCCAAAAATATTTTTTTCATGTCCGCGCCCTCCGCTCGATATCCATGATCATGTCCACGCGCTTTTGGTGGCGTCCGCCGTCGAACGGCGAATCGAGCCAAACGTCTAAAATCATCGCCGCGAATTCGAACGCGACGACTCTTACGCCAAGGCATAAAATATTCGAATCATTATGAGTCCGCGAATACTTCGCGCTGTACGGCTCCGAACAAACCGCCGCCCTAACGCCCGCAATCTTGTTCGCGGCAAGGCTCATGCCGATTCCCGTCCCGCAAATCAACACGCCCCTTTCGCAGTCGCCGCCGACGACTTTGCCGGAAACTATTTCCGCGTAATGCGGATAGTCGGACCAAAGCGCCTCGTCGGAGCCGCAGTCGACGACGTTAAGCCCGCGCTTAGCCATGTGCTCCGAAAGGTATTTTTTCATCCCGAACGCCGTATGGTCGTTGCCGATCGCTATGTTCAATTTTCGCGGCCTCTCGTTTTTCATGAATTATAGCCCATGGGTTTTTTTGTGGCAACGGATAGGGGGCGGCCCCCTTAATTGACTTTGAAAATACGCTGCGTTAAACTCCGCATGTTTTAAATCGGGCAAGACGGTGATGGATTGGGCGCTGCGATCCAAATAATTTTATATGCGGGTCCCGCCAACATTGACGGTTATTCCGGCTTTATCAACGGCGACGAAAACTTTTTCCTTTCGTACCGGTCGTCCGCGGAGGACGAAATCGTTTCGCACATAGAGCGGCGTCAGAATAAAAACGAACCGACCGTCGTGCTCGCGGAATTTGTCTCTTGTAAAATTTCGCGCGCCCTAATCGGGTCCGTAATGGATTGCAACGTTCCGCTTGTCGCCGTCGTTAGCGCCGTCGCCGACGGGTTCAAGTGCCTCGAGTACGGCGCCACCGATATGGTGGTGGACAACGGGGGATGCATAAGCGGAAACAGGTATCTATGCAACCAGCTAACGGTTCACATTATGAAGGCGGCTGAAAGGCTGTTCGACGGAACTTACCCCGGGCGCGACTACGGTTCGATTAAAGGCAAGATAATCGCGATCGGTTCATCCACCGGAGGAACCGAATCGGTGTTGGAGATCCTAAAGCAATTTCCCGAAACCGCGCCGCCGGTGCTACTGGTGCTTCACATGCCTCCGGTTTTTACGAAACTTTATTCCGAGCGCGCCGATTCGCTTTGCGCAGTCAAGGTGGTAGAGGCGCGCGACGGCGACCGCCTCTCGAACGGCTTGGTTTTCGTCGCGCCCGGCGATTACCACATGAGGCTTGCCAAGCATAACGGGACGTACCGCGTATCATGCGGAAGAGGCGAGAAAGTGCAAGGCCAGCGCCCTTCGGCCGACGTCCTTTTCGAATCGGTGGCGAGGGAGGCTTCGTCCGAAGCGGTCGGCGTCATACTGACCGGAATGGGCGAGGACGGCGCGAAGGGCCTCTTGCAAATGAAAAACAAAGGCGCGTTCACGATAGGCCAGGACGAAAAGACAAGCGTCGTCTACGGTATGCCGAGGGCGGCATATGAAATGGGCGCCGTGGAAACACAGCTGCCGCTCGAAAAAATCGCCAAAGAAATCCTGCTTCGCTCCGTTTAAAGTCCATTCCCTCCGTTAAAGCGGAGGTGTTTATATAAAAATCAATAGGGAGGCCGTATGAATTTTCTGCAGCAGGTGAAAGTTCGGGCGAAAGCCGAGATCAAGACGATCGTTTTGCCCGAATCGTACGAAAAGCGGACGCTGAAGGCCGCGAACGCGGCGCTGGCGGAAGGGATCGCAAAAATTATTTTGATCGGCGACCGCGAATCGATACAAAACGAAGCGGGCGGGCTCGACTTGTCGGCGGCATCGTTCGTCGACCCGAAGAGTTATTCCGGAATGGATGAACTGACCGAAAAATTATATGAAATGCGCAAGGCGAAGGGTCTAACGCGCGAGGAAGCGGAAAAGCTGCTTCGCGAAAACCCGCTTTACCTATCCGTTATGTTGGTCAAGGAAGGCGTCGCCGACGGAATGGTTTCGGGGGCGATCCATTCGACCGCGGACGCGCTGAGGCCAAGCTTGCAAATTTTAAAAACGGCGCCCGGGGTAAAACTCGTCTCCGCCTTTTTCGTGATCGTCGTGCCCAACTGCGAATACGGCGAGGACGGCGTTTTCATATTCGCCGATTCGGGAATGGTCCAGAACCCGAACCCCGAGGAGCTTGCCGCCATCGCGGAATCCTCGGCTAAATCGTTCGCGCAGCTGGTTGGCAAGGCCCCCGTCGTCGCGATGCTTTCGCATTCGACCAAGGGCAGCGCCAAGCACGCCGACGTCGACAAGGTGGTCGAGGCGACGAGGATATTAAAGCAAAACGCCCCCAATCTGGCGGCCGACGGCGAATTCCAGCTTGACGCCGCCATCGT
>WREB01000099.1 GCA_009779525.1 Defluviitaleaceae bacterium | reverse complement strand
GCGAGCTGGAGCTGTGCGTGAGCGCCCTCGTCAATAACGCCTTGTCCTTGAACGAATAGCCTATGATTTCTTCAAAGCGGCCTTTCATTTTTCTCCGAGCTTAGTTTTAGCGTACTCGGCGGCGTCGCCGACCGTGCGGATCGAATCCAGCGCCTCGTTCGAAAACTCCAGCCCGAACTCGTCCTCAAGCTCCGTTATTATCTGAAAGATGTCGAGCGAATCCGCGCCCAGGTCTTCGCTGAACCGTGAAGCTTCGTTAATTTTTTCTTTCGGGACGTTCAACTGTTCCGAAATAATCGAAATGATTTTATCAAGCGGCATATGCCCAATCCCCCGTTAAATTATTTTCGTGCCGAGAAACGCCGCGCATTGCTTGATCGCGTTTGTAAACGCGTAGGCGTCCGAATTCCCGTGCGCCTTTACGACAAGCGCGTTTAGGCCCAAAAAAGGCGCCCCGCCTACTTCCCTGTGGTCGAAGCGCTTCTTGAGGCGCTTAAACGCGGGTTTAGCCAGCAGCGCGCCGCATTTGGATATTAAGCCCGAAGTTATTTCTTCCTTAATGATATCCATCAGCGCCTTCGCGAAACCTTCGGTATACTTTAATATCACGTTCCCGACGAAGCCGTCGCAAACCGCGACGTCGACCGCGCCGTGCGGTATCTCGCGCGCCTCGACGTTTCCCACGAAATTTATGCCCCGCGCCGCCTCAAGCAGTTCGTACGCCTCCTTGGCTAGCGAATTGCCCTTTTCTTTTTCCGTCCCTATGTTGACGAGCCCGACGCGCGGATTGCTTATTCCGGTCACTTTCGATAAATAATCCGAACCGAGCTGCGCGAACTGGGCGAGATACGACGGTTTTGCGTCGACGTTGGCCCCGCTGTCGATAAGCAGCGTATGACCCTTGGCGTTTGGGATCATCGTGCCAAGCGCCGGCCGCTCTATCCCCTCCGACCTTCCGACGATGAGCGTCGCCCCGGCTAAGACCGCTCCGGTGTTGCCCGCCGAAACGAACGCGTCGGCGCCGCCATCTTTAAGCATGTTCAACCCGATTACCAGGGACGAATCCTTTTTTTTACGGAGCGCCGAAGTCGGCGACTCGTCGAAGCCGATCACTTCCGTCGCGTTTTGGACGCCAACGCGGGCATTTTGCGGAAGCAGCGGCTTGATTTCCTCCTCGCGGCCGACGAGCGCGAATCCGAAATTTTCTAGTTCGGCGGCAGCCGCCACGGCCCCCGCGACCGCAGCCTCCGGAGCGTAGTCGCCGCCCATAGCGTCGATTGCTATCGTATATTTTTTATCCATCCGCAACGCACCCCCCGCGCATAAACTTATGGCCGCGCCAATGGCGCGGCCAATCTTAACCAGGCAAAATCTGGTCGCTTATTCCGCTACTTTCAATACTTCCCTGCGGTTGTATGTGCCGCAGGACTTGCATACCCTGTGCGTCCTGACAAGCTCGCCGCATTTGCCGCACGCCGCGAGGTTCGCGATCGGTATTTTCCATGTCTGCGCGCGCCGTTTGTCGCGCCTTGATTTCGATATTTTCCCCTTTGGGCAAATCATTCGTATCACCTCCGGCGACGGATTATAAATCGCCGCCGGGTATTCTATTACATAAATCGGGGTTGTGTCAAATAAAACCGTCGGACGCAAAATCGTCAGCTGGCTATTTTTGCAATTCCTTGTCCCAGCGCCGACCGATCCAAAATTTTTTAAGATGCGGGCGGTAATACTGCGGATAGCTTTTCCAGTTGCCCTCCGCGTCGGAATAACCCCAGTTGCCCGAGTGCAGGATGTATCCGCAGCCCGTCTCGTGATCGAACCATTTGAGCGGCACGCGCGGGGTGTAGGCGCATACGTCGCGCCCGTCCCACATCCACTCGAAATGCACGAGCGAGAACGGCCCCCATATGTTGTCGGATTCGAGAATGGTTAACTCGCTTCCGGTCGGCGTATAAAAATCGCCGTGCAGTCCCCAAGTAAGCAGCAGGTACTTGTTTAGCGAATGTATGTAGACCATTTCAGGAAGGCTAACGTGCCCCTCTATTTCCAAGATCGGCTCCGCTTTTTTTATTTCTTTGTGCCAAACCGGGCCGCCGCTTGAATCGAGCGAGGCGAATTCCCATTCATGGCGGTCCATTATGCGGTCGTTTTTTACCCTTCCAAGCCTGAGGTACTTTCCGTTGTCCCACTGGTCGCCCGAAACCGCGTAGACATAGCCGTCCGGCGCCCCGGCGTTGTCCTTGCCGTACTGCACGAACGACAGCCCGCCGAATTCGCTTCCCGGAAACATCGGCTCGAAACCCTTATAGCCATTCCGCTCCGATTCCGCGGTTTTCCATTTATGCGTCCCGGCGTCCCACTGGCTTTTAGTGAACTCGTACAGCAGGCCGTCGAGATCCGGCTCCCATGTCTTCCCGTGGTCGCGCGAGCAGATGATCGTGGCGTCCGAGCCGTGCTGCGAACCTATCCGGTGCGGCGGCGTCTTGTAGCCGAGCAGGTTTTGCACCGCGTAATAGATGACGCCGTCGACGCAAATCATGCCGCATGGCTTCGGGCCGTTGCCCCCGTGGCCGATGTAGCCCGGCATGTCGTGGACGCGCTCGAGCGCGGCGTCATCCGCGCCGCCGGTTATGCGCTCAAACGCCTGCCCGTACATGGCGTTTTGCGCCGATTCGTCCCCGTGATACGGATTGTCGGTCCAGTGCACGTTTTTGCCGTCTTTGCAAAACCAGTTGGGGTCGCCCGTGCCGACGTAGATATTGTCGTCGTCCGCCCATGTCTGGGGATGCGTGTCCCCAGCGACGCGCGGGTCGGATAAAGTGAAGCGCTCGCCCTTCCAATCGAAGAAAATATCCTTGCTCAGCGGAATCAAAGCGGGGTGGACATACTTCATATCTCGCCTCCAGCGGTTTTTATTTATTATTCACGAACCGGGGCCGCGCATTAACCGGTATCGCCCTTCCAGTCATCATACGAATAGTTTCGAGGCGGAATATCGGCGTCGGCGTCGATTTTTCGCAGGTCGTTCGGCTGCGGCGCGCCAGGGGTGCTTCTGCCGCGCGAAATGATATCGTCAAGGACCGATTTCAATTCGGACGCCTTGTCCGCGTTTTGCAGATATAAATTTATTTTTTCGCCCGGATCGCTGTCGAGGTCGTAAAGCTGATATTTCGGATAGCCGCGAATCGCCGCTTCCTCGTCGGTAACGTCGTGGTTTCCGAAACCGCCCGAACCGGGGCAAAGAATCAATTTCCAACCGTCTATGCAGATGGAAAACTTGCCGTAGATGGAATGGCTTATTATTTCGTTTCTGACTCGGCCGGCCCCGCTCAAAAGAATCGGAAGGAAGCTTACGCTGTCTTCCGCCGCGCTTTCGGGATATGCCGTACCGGTTATGTCCGCCGCGGTCGCGAAAAAATCGGAAAGGCTTACTGGATTTTCGCAAACGCTTTTAGGCTCGATTTTGCCCGGCCACCTCGCGACAAGCGGTATCCTGTGCCCGCCGTCCCACGCATCCGACTTGTATCCCCTGAAGATATGGCTTGGGAAGTGCCCCATCGATTCGAGGTAGTCCGCGCCGATGTAATGCGCGCATCCGTTGTCGGAGGCGAAGATCAACAGCGTCTCGTCGGCCGAGCCCGTTTCGTCGAGCGCATCCATTATCCTCCCGACCATCGCGTCGGTCTCCATCACGAAATCGGCGTATAAGTTCAAGCCGCTTTTTCCCTTCCAGCGTTCGTTGACCGCGAGCGGCGTGTGAGGCGAAGTCAACGGCAAATAAACGAAGAACGGCTTGCCGCTTCCCGCATTTTTACGGATGTATCCGCACGCTTTGTCAATGATTCCCGGAAGGATGCCCTCAAGCTTCCATCCTTCGACGCACGGCCCCTTGACGCTTATCTCCTCGTTGGAAATACCGAACGGCGCCTCGCCCGCGGGTATCCCGACGGTCCTATCTCCCTCGATGAAGCAAAACGGCGGCCAGTTGGGCACGTCCACGCCGAAGTATTCGTCAAAGCCGTAGGCGAGGGGCCCGGAATCCACCGGTTTCGTAAAGTCAATTTTCTGCAGCCTTCCGTCTTTTTTTCCGGTTTTCGCCCAGCCCATGCCCAAATGCCATTTCCCGAAGCACGTGGTCGAATACCCGGCTTTTTTTAACAAGCCCGCGACGGTCATGCGTCCGGGCTTAAGCAGCGGCTCGCCGTAAACGCCGACGATGCCGGCCGGCATCCGGCGCCAGCAATACCTGCCGGTCAATACGGAATACCTTGAAGGCGAACATATCGCCGAAGTCGCGTGCGCGTTGGTAAACGCCATACCCTGCGACGCGATCTTGTCGATGCTTTTCGTCGGTATCTTGCCTTCCGGATTCATGCACGAGACGTCCCCGTAACCCATGTCGTCCGCGAGTATGAATATGATGTTGGGGTTTTTCATTATTAACCGCCTCACGTTTTTTTGCGGCCATGGCATGCTTTCATTTGGCCGCGGTTTCAACGATACAATTATTAAACGAGTTGTCAACTTTTTGATATCGTTTCGTGGAATCTAATTTGGAAATGGAATAATATCATCCAAACCGCGAAAATAAATATAATGAAACGTTTTTTTACAATTATCATTTCGTAATATCGTTTGTGTTTGCAAATCGTATATGCATGTATTATTTTATCTTTAAATTTTTCATATAGATATCATATGCGGTTTTTTTTAGGATATTTTAGTCCTGCATCAATTCAACATGAACGAGATAAGCGACCCGGAGTTTTGGGCCGCGAAGCAGGGGCTTGCGGATCTGCTTAAGTATTCGTTAATCGTCGTCTCGAGCCTTCCGATTCTGGCATTGTATCCTTTCGTGCAGCGCCATTTCGTCAAGGGAGTAATGATCGGCTCGGTGAAGGGTTGATATAAGAAAGCGCATCGGGGGCGTTTAAATGGGGGCAATCGATAAAGTCATATTGATCATGACCGACACGCAGCGGTGGGACATGTGCGGCTGCTACCGCGAAACGGGGCTTTTAACCCCCAATATCGACAGGCTCGCCGCCGGAGGGATGCGCTTTGAGCGCGCGTACTGCGCCCAGCCCGTTTGCCAGCCGGCGCGCGCCGCTATATTTACGGGCCAATTTCCCCATTCGTGCGCGGGTTGGGCGAACGGGATGGGCATATCGGACAATACAAAAACTCTCGGGCAAAGGCTTCGCGACGAAGGCGTCCACACCGCGTATGTCGGCAAATGGCACCTTGACGGGGGCGACTATTTCGGGCTTGGCAAATGCCCGGACGGCTGGGACGAAAATTACTGGTACGACATGCGGCTGTACCTCGAAGGGCTTACCGAATATGAGCGCCGGATCTCGCGCGACGCGTCGCACATGAACAAAAACGATTTTCCGGGCGAGCTGACTTTCGGGCGGCGCTGCGCCGACAAGGCGGTGGAGTTTTTACGAAACCACGGGGACGAACGCTTCTTTCTGACCGTTTCGTTCGACGAGCCGCATTCGCCGTGCATGTGC
>WREB01000098.1 GCA_009779525.1 Defluviitaleaceae bacterium | reverse complement strand
GATCCTATACCCGTCGCTTTCGTCGCTGTTGATGCTGTTGTATTTAAAGTCGAACAGGGCGCGCCCGTTCGCGCTCAAGCTTTTCGTTTCGCTAATAATCATGCTTTCGGTCAACGCTTTAGGCGCCTACACCGTCGTATCGTCGCTCGCGGACATCCGCTACATCATGAACATCGACGTCTACCTCGGCGTCAAGGTTTCGCTATTCGCGCCGCTTCTGATATTCGCGTTAAACTACCTGTTCGTCTTCAACGAGGAGGACGACCTTATCGGGTCGATATACAAGCTCATGATGAAGCACCCGAACTATTTGTTTCTGACGATCGCTTTCGCGGGGCTCGCGCTCGTCTACGTCTACATGGTCAGAAGCGGCAACAACCCCGCGATCGGGGTCAGCATGTTTGAGGTGAGGCTCCGCGAATACCTCGAGCTGTACTTTTTGGCGAGGCCGAGGTTCAAGGAAATCGTGATGGGTTATCCGTGCCTGGTGCTGATGGTCTACCTCTACCACCGCTATAAAAAGAACATCATTTTGCTCCCGCTCGGAGTCGGCGTCATGATTGGAAGCACCTCGGTCGTCAACAGCTTCTGCCACGTCTTCACCTCGGTCTACGTTTCGGCGCACAGGACCCTCGCGGGTTTAGTCACCGGTGGCGCCGCCGCGTTTTTCGCGCTTGCCGGCGTAATCGTGCTGGAACGGCTGTTCATTTATTTTTACGGAAAGAAGAAGCAAAAAAGAAGCGAACAGGCCGGCGCGGCCTAAATGGAAAAGTTCTTATGCCCGTGCGGGTGCGGGAATTTTCATAATAAAAACGCCACGCGGCTGATCGCGGGCGAAGGCGCGACGGAAAGGTTTTGCGCCATCCTCGAGGGTTCCGGCTTAAATGACGCGCTCGCGGTCTGCGACGCGAACACGCTTTTCGCGGCCGAAGCGGTCAGGGACGCCTCGCGCGGAATAATCAATAAAATATTCGTATTCGAAGAAAACCCTCTGGCGCCCGACGAACGCGCCGTCGGCAGCCTTTTTATCGCAGCGGAGGGCGACTGCGGCGCGCTTGTCGCCGTCGGATCCGGCACAGTAAACGACATAACGCGCTACGTCTCGCACAGGCTCGGGCTGCCGTACTGCGTTTACGCGACGGCCGCTTCGATGGACGGCTACGCTTCGTCAGTCGCGCCCCTTACGGTGGACGGCTTGAAGCGCACGTATCCGGCGCGGGCGCCGCTTTGCGCGGCGGGCGACCCGGACGTAGTCAACCGAGCCCCGGCAAGATTGTCGTCGGCCGGCTACGGCGACATGGCGGGCAAAAACACGAGCCTTATCGATTTCGAACTCGAGGGTTTTATAGAGGGTTCGGGCTACTGCAGGTATTTGGAACGGGAAATGCAAAGCGCGATGAAGGGTTGCAAAAACAAGCCGCGCCCCGACGAAATACTCGGCGCGCTTTTTAATTCGGGCGTCGTGATGCAGATGGCGGGCAATTCGAAGCCGGCGTCGGGAAGCGAGCACCACCTCGCGCATTATTTTGAGATGGCGGCGCACTCCGGAAATGACGCGGTTTCTTGCGGGCAAAAAATCCTTCACGGCGAATACGTGGGCGTCGCGGCGCTGATAATGATAAGGCTTGCCGCGTGGCTTGCGGAGGACGCGTCAGACGAAGCCCGCGCGGTTAGCGACGCGGGGGCTTTTGATAAAGACGCTTGGCTTGGCGATATGCGGAAGATTTATAAAAAGGCGTCTGACGGCGTCGCGGCGCTTTGGGAACGCGAAGACGCCGAATCGCTATCGCAAGACGCGGCGTTGATTGTCGAAAGGCGCTCCCAAATAAAAGAAATAATCAGGCGCCGCCTTCCAAACCTCGAGGAAGTCGAGGATGGGCTCAGGCGAAACGGCTGCCCGGCCGCCCCGGGGGAGCTTGGAATTTCTAAAGAAGATTTTAACGGCGCGATCCTTCACGCGTTTCGGATCAGGCCGAGGCGCACGATGCTTTGGACGGCGAACGTACTCGGGCTGCTTCCCGAATACGCCGCGAGACTCGCGGAAATTTATTATTAAGGCGCGTAAACTATTTCGTAAACGTAGAAATCCGTCGTATAACCGTTTTGGCCTTCCGCCGGCCTGTACACCGCCGCGACCGAAAGGCCCCCGTTAAACTGCGAAAACTGATATTCCTCGGTTTCGTGCCTTCCGAGGACCACTTTGCCCTCCGTGTCGATTATGAACGAGGTTTCGCCGTCGTAGTTCAAGCACCAGGCGAAGCCCTCCCTGAAGCCTGAGATGGCGTACGCGTCCATGTCGCCGCCCATTTGCGCCTCGCCCGACGCGTCTATGTAGCCGAAGAACAAGTCGTTCACCGCCCAGGCAAGCCCGTTTGAAAACGAACCCACGCTGTCGTAGACAAACGGGACGACGATCTTCCCGTTTCTATTGACGAACCCCCACTTGCCGCCCATCTTGACCGCGGCGAGCCCTTCGGAAAAAATGCCCG
Source organism: Defluviitaleaceae bacterium (assembly GCA_009779525.1). The sequence continues at coordinate 3,035 of WREB01000098.1, read as the reverse complement.
CGTCCTCGAACTTAAAGGCGATCTTGGTCTTTCCCCTTTTATCGAGGAAACCCCACTTACCCTTTTTTTCGACCGGAATCAACGACTCGCTGTAGACGTGCAAGTCGCCGTATTCGAGGGGGACGACGTACTCGCCCGATTTGTCTATGACCCCGCATTTATACGTCTTGTGACCGTTCGCGTCGTAGCCCGTAGCGTTCGCGACGGACGCGAAGCCTTCCATAAAACCGTCGTTCGCGACGGCGTCCCATTTAAACGGAATCACGACTTCGTTGTCGCGGTTGATGAAGCCGAACTTGCCGCCTTTCATCGCGGCGATGAGTCCTTCGTTCGAATCGCAGAGATATTCGTATTCGTACGGGACGACGAGGTTCCCGGCGCGGTCGATCATGCCGCAGAGGCCGTCCTTCATCACGGCGGCGAGCCCTTCGCTGAAATTCCCCGCCGAATCGAACTGCCTTTCGATGACGAGCCTTCCGGTAGAGTCTATGTAACCCGCGTTCGCGACTTGCATCCGCCCGTTTACGATCACGTTTTCGCCGACCGCGGCGAGCCCTTCGGAAAATTCGCTAAACACCGGCACGAAATCTTCGCCGCCCCCCAAGTCCACGGGCGTCCTGGTTATTTGGTAGCCTTCGCCTTCGTAGACGATTTCGGGCGCGACCGCATCCTTCTTCGCGGCAAGGGTCGGCGGCGCCAGGGCGAAACAAAGGATGAGCGCGGTAAATGCGGCGGAAAATTTTTTCATGCGGCCTCCGGTTTTTTGTTAGCGTTTGCGAGCGCCCGAACGGGATCGATTCGCCAAACCACTATATATTTTTTTTCGTAATAATTCCATCGGCAAATTAACGCTCAAGCCGGACTTTTGTGCAAACATACGTTCGGTTCCATGGGGCTTTTATCTTTGGTATTATTTTTTAAACGATTTTTTGGCGGTCGGGCATGAACATACCCTTCAATTACCTCGGCGCTTCCGAAAAGCGCAGCCTTTACGCGCGCTTCAACAGGCGCTGCTTCAACATGGAGGCGGTGTTCAGCGACGAGACGAAGAATTTCGTTTACCCGATCTCGCCCGCGCCCGGCGGGACCGTCACGGTCAGGCTGCGCGCGGCGGCGGGAGACGCCGGGGTCTCTTTCGTCCACGTGTGCGGAAGCCGCGGCGACAAAAAGTACCCGATGGCGCCATCCCACAAGCCCGACGGGATTTTCGAATACCACTCGGCGACGATTGCAGCGGACGAAGAACCCCTGCTTTATTATTTTTCCATACATAAAAACGGAAAGATATATTACTACAACAAAAAGGGGCTCGGCGACAAGCCGCACCCGGACTACAACTTCAAGATCGTCCCGGGGATCACGGCGCCCGACTGGGCGCGCGGCGCGGTGATGTACCAGATTTTCGTCGACCGCTTCAATAACGGCGACCCGTCGAACGACGTCGTCAACTACGAGTACATGTACCTGGGCAAGCCCGCGCGGGCGTACCAGTGGGACAAGGACGTCGCGGCCAACGACGACGACATCAGGCATTTTTGCGGGGGCGACCTCAAGGGCGTGATGGACAAGATGCCCTACCTAAAATCGCTAGGCGTCGAGGCGCTTTACCTTAACCCCGTGTTCGTCTCGCCAAGCAACCACAAGTACGACATACAGGATTACGGCCACGTCGACCCGCACTACGGCGCGATCGTAGTCGACGAGGGCGAGGCGCTGACGTTCGAGAAGCCCCACAATAAAAACGCCACCAAGTACATCTGCCGGACCACGGACATAAGGAACCTTGACGCGAGCGACGCGGTGCTCGCGGACATGATAGCGCTCGCGCACGAATACGGTATGCGCGTGATACTCGACGGCGTGTTCAACCACTGCGGCTGCTTCAACAAATGGCTCGACAAGGCCGGGTTTTACGAGACGGCCGGCGTCCCGGGCGCCTACCGCGACGAAAAGAGCCCGTACGTAGACTACTTCGTATGGAACAAGCGCTCGTGGCCCGACAACAACGACTACGAGGGCTGGTGGGGCAACGAAAACCATCCCAAGCTTAACTTCGAGGATTCGCCGGAGCTTTACGAATACATACTTGGCATCGCAAAAAAATGGGTCTCGCCGCCCTACAGCGCGGACGGCTGGCGGCTTGACGTGGCGGCCGACCTGGGGCAGAGCCCTTCGTTCAACCACAAGTTTTGGAAGGATTTCCGGCTGGCGGTAAAATCGGCGAACCCGGAGGCGATAGTCATAGCCGAGCATTACGGCGACGCCACCGAATGGCTCGACGGGGGCGAATGGGACACCGTGATGAACTACGACGCCTTCATGATGCCGCTCACCTGGTTTCTCACAGGGATGAGCAAGCACAGCGACTCGAGCAGGCCCGACCTTTACTGCGACGCGCAGGCGTTTGAGAACGCGATGCGCTACCATATGGCGAAGATGAACGTGCACGCGCTGCAGACGGCGATGAACGAGCTTTCCAACCACGACCACTCGAGGTTTCTGACAAGGACGAACCGGCACGTCGGAAGGCTCGGGACGCACGGGCCGCGGGCCGCCGAAAAGGGCGTGGACAAAAACATCATGCTCGAGGCGGTCTTCTTCCAAATGACCTGGCCGGGCGCGCCGACGATGTATTACGGGGACGAGGCCGGGCTTGCCGGCTGGACGGACCCGGACAACCGCAGGACTTTCCCGTGGGGCGGCGAGGACGAACTGCTGCTTGAGGCGCACAGGACGCTCGCTAAGCTCAGAAACGAATGCGGCGCGCTTAGGACGGGCTCGCTCGAATACCTGCACAACGACTACGGCTTCATCTCGTACGGCAGGTGGGACGAACAAAGCAAGGTGATCGTCGCGATCAACAACGGGCTTACGGCCAAGGACGTGATGCTTCCGGTTTGGAAGGCCGGTTGTACTTCAGGCAAAATAATCCGCGCCGCCGCCGCGTTCGACGGGCGCTTTATCTGCGACGACAGGCCTTACGTCGTGCGCGACGGGACCCTGCGCCTTACGGTGCCGGGAAAGGGCGCCTTCGT
>WREB01000097.1 GCA_009779525.1 Defluviitaleaceae bacterium | reverse complement strand
GGATTGTTTTGCTGCGGCTGGCACACCCCGTGGGAATACTTAAAAGAAGACGCGCTGATCGCGACGGTGACGTACAACAAGGTGCTCGGCAACGAAAACCTGGTCGTGCCGGGGCTGCCCGGCGAAATGACTAATTCGGCGGACGCGTGGCGGAAGACCGCGAAAGAGTTCGAGGAGTTGTCGGGGAGGCTCAGCTATTACGGGATGCGCCTCGGCTACCACAACCACGACAGCGAGTTTACGGAGACGGAAGGCATCATCCCGTTCGACCATTTTTTCGAGACGGCGCCTGGCGCCGACATACAGCTTGACAACGGCAACGCGCTAAGCTCCGGGACCGGCTACGACATCTACGCGCCGCTTAGGCGCTTCCCGTTCCGGATGAAGACGACGCACCTCAAACCGTATTCCGCTAAGGACGGGTACGCGACGATGATCGGGCAAGACGACATAGACTGGGCGAAATATTTTTCGCTTTGCTACGAGCATCAAGACATAGACTGGTTTATAGTCGAATATGAATGCGAGGAAAAGCACGGCCAGCTCGAGGGCGTCGAGGAATGCCTCAAGGCGCTCAAAAAAATGGAGCGCGGCGGAATGATATAACGAAAGGCTAAAATGATCGCCATATGAAAAAAATATTCAAGCGCTATCTTGCGGACAGCGAAAAGTTCGAGCGGAAAATTTCCTTCATCTTCTTCTTTTCGGTTTTCATGATGTGCGCGGCGGCAATTCCGATGTACGTGATGATGGGTTCCCCTTCGATCGTCATAATACCGACCGCGGCGACGCTTATACTGAGCATAGTCGTTCCGGCGCTTGCGAAAGGCGACGATTACAGGTATGCGATGATGTTCATGGGATATGTCCTCTACTTGTTCCTGCCCTTCGTCTTCTTCTTCACCGGAGGGCTCGGCAGCCCCGTGATGCTGTTTTTCGTTTCGGGCCTATTTATGTTCAGCGTGTTTTTGCGGGGCAAAATAAAAAAGATCGCGATTGCCGCGATCGCGATCGAGTACGCCGCCGTCATATACGCCGGGACGAAACTTTCGCTCGAGCTTCGCGGGGACGGCCTGGCGCGCGGTTTCATATTCATAATATCGTTTCTTATGATCGTCTTCATCGCGTATATCGTGACGTCGATACTCTCGTTCGTCAACACGAAGGAAAAGGAAAGGACCGAGTCGCTTCTCGCCGAGCTTCACGCCAAGAACGCGGAGCTCGACAACCTGGCTAAAATCGATCCGCTCACGGGCTGCTACAACAGGAGATACCTGTACGAGCATTGCAACGAGTTGATACCGAGTTCATCCGAAAGCGAAACGGCGCTTTGCGTTTTCATCATCGACATCGATTTCTTCAAGCAAATAAACGACACCCACGGCCATTCCGTCGGCGACACGATCCTTAAGCTCATGGTGCATCTTATACGCATGGCTATACGCATAAACGACCTGTTGATACGCTACGGCGGCGAAGAATTCGTGATACTTCTGCCAAACTGCGGGATCGAAATAGCCTCGCAGATCGCCGAACGCATACGCTCGCTCGTCGAGGGAAACCGCAACCGCGAAAACGTGCATTTCACCGTCAGCATCGGGATCGCGGAGCTTAGATTGGGCGAGGACATGGAAAGCCTGATACGCCGCGCGGACGAAAACATGTATATCGCGAAGAACACGGGACGAAACAGAGTCGTCGCGTAAAATCGGAGTTAAAAAAAATTCTATAATCCTATGTCGGTCCTGCGGCGCATGTTTTGGAAACTTATTTTTTCGATCAGACCGTAGGCGCCGCTTCGCGCCTCGCTTAAGTCGCGGCCAAGCGCCGATACGAAAAGCGCGCGGCCGCCCGTGGTAAAAAGCTTTCCGCCGCGCTTCGCGGTTCCCGCGTGGAAGATTTCGCAGTTTTCTGGCAGACTACCTGGCAGCGTTATTTCGCGGCCCCCTTCGCCGCTTTCCGGATAGCCGCCCGAGGCGAGTGCTACGCATACCGCCGTCTCCTTTTTCCATTTAAGCGAAACGTTTTTGAGGCGGCGCGCCTCCGTTTCGCGCATTACGCGAAGCAGATCAGTGTCGAGCCTGTGAAGGAGCGCCTCGGTTTCAGGATCGCCGAACCTCGCGTTGTACTCGATCACGAAAGACCCCTTGTCCGTAAAAATCAACCCGATGTAAAGCATTCCGCGGTAGTCGAGCCCTTCCGCCTTTATCCCTTCGAGCGTCCCTTCGACGATGTCACGGGTAGTTGCGACGTCAATCCCCATGACGGGCGTAACGCAGCCCATTCCGCCGGTATTCGGCCCCAAGCCGCCGTCGTGCGCCCGCTTGTAATCCTGCGACAGCTCCATCGGCAGTATCGTTTCGCCGTCGACGAAGCAAAGCAGCGTAGCCTCCCTGCCTTCGAGGTGTTCCTCGATCACGATTTTGCTTCCGGATTCGCCGAAAATTTTCTCGCGCATAATCGACTCGATCGCTTCTCTCGCGCCCGCTTCGTTTTCGCCGAAGATCGCGCCCTTTCCCGAAGCGAGCCCGTCGGCCTTGACCCAAACCGGGTAGGCGCGTCCGGGGAGCGAGGAAATCGCCTCGTTTAGATCGGCGTATTCGTCGTATCCGGCTGTGGGAATATTATATTTTCGCATGAACCACTTCGAATACGCCTTGCTCGTCTCAAGCCGCGCCGCGGCAATTCCCGGCCCGAAGACTTTTACGCCAAGCTCCCGCATGGCGTCGGCTAAGCCAAGGGAGAGCGGCAGCTCCGGCCCGATCACGGCGAAGCATTTATTTTCGGCGGCGAACAAGGCTAACCGCTTCGTATCGGTCGCCGCGATATCAATGTTTTTAGAATTAGCCACGCCTTCGGTCCCGCCGTTGCCCGGCGCGAAATAAATTTTCCCGCAGTCCCGGCTCTGCGCCGTTTTCCAACCCAGCGCGTGCTCGCGCCCTCCCGAACCGACGATAAGAACGTCCAATAAAACCCCGCCTTTTTATTAACCTTTTTCGTCATTCCAGGTTTGTTTATCCGTCATTCCAAGTTTGTTTATCCGTCATTCCGGGTTTCTTTTTGTCATTCCGGGCTAGACCCGGGATCCGTTTTTACCAAAACGGATGGGACTTCAGCTCGGAAGCCGCAACGGCAATTTTTCTTAATGCTTAAAATGCCGCTTTCCGGTGAATACCATCGCTATGCCATTTTCGTCGCAAGTCTTGATCGAAACGGAATCCTTGATTGAACCGCCCGGCTGTATTATCGCCTTGATTCCGGCGTTCGCGCATAGCTTCACGACGTCGTCGAACGGAAGCAGCGCGTCGGAGGCGAGCACCGCCCCCGTAAGCGGGAACAGCGCGTGGCCGATCGCGGATTCGGCGGCCCAAACCCTGCTGACCTGGCCGCCGCCGATCCCAAGCGTCCTCCCGTCCCGGGCGACAACTATCGCGTTTGATTTGACGTGTCTCGCGACTTTCATCGCGAAAACCAAGTCCCGCTTCTCTTCTTCGGTGGGAGCGGCTTTTGTCGCCACCGTCCATTCTTCCGCCCCGATATCGTTCGCGTCCGGGCCCTGTATCAGCATCCCGCCGCCTACGCCCTTAAACGCGTGCCTTAAACTATGCTTCGCGCCTATATCGGCCAGCTCGAGCAGCCTGACGCTTTTTTTCTTTTTAAAATGGCGGAGCGCGCAATCAGAAAACGACGGCGCGATCACGACTTCGAGGAACTCCCCGGTCATTTTTTCGGCGGTCGGCCCGTCGAGCGGCCGGTTGAACGCGACGATCCCCCCGAATATCGACTGCGGGTCGCACGCGCGCGCCGCCTCGTACGCTTCCAATACGCTTTTGCCGGTCGCCGCGCCGCAAGGGGACGAATGCTTGATCGCCGCGCAAGCGGTTTCGCCGAATTCGCCGACAAGCTCTATCGCAGCCTGCGCGTCCGCGATATTGTTGAACGAAAGCTCTTTTCCCTGCAGAAAAACAGCCGATTCGACGCCGCCGGCAAAGCCTCCCGCCGAGACGTAAAACGCGGCGGACTGGTCGGGGTTTTCGCCGTAGCGGAGGCCGGATTTTTTTTCGAACGCAAGCGTTAATTTTTTTGGGTATTCGTCGTTTACGGCGCCGTTAAGGTAACCCGCTATGTGCGCGTCGTATGCCGCGGTATGCCCGATGGCGCGCGCCGAAAGCCCAAGCCGGTACGCCTCGTCCGCGGTATCGCCGGAAAGCCGTTCGATCAGCTCCCCGTACTGCGACGGGTCGGTCACGATTATGACCGACTTGTAGTTTTTCGCTGCGGCGCGAATCATCGAAGGACCGCCGACGTCGATCTGCTCGATCGCTTCGCTTAAGGGACAGTCTTGTTTCGCGACCGTTTCCGCGAACGGGTAGAGGTTGGATACGACAATCCCGACCGGATCGATTGAAAGCTCTTCAATTTTTTCCATGTGCTCCGCGTTTTTCGTGTCGGCAAGTATCCCCGCAAACAGGCGCGGATGAAGCGTCTTGACGCGGCCGTCCAGGCATTCAGGGAAGCCCGTAACGTCCTCGACTTTCGTGACCGGTATCCCGTTTTCCGCAAGCAGTTTCGCGGTCCCGCCGGTCGATACGATTTCGTAGCCGAGCCCCGTTAAGTCATTGCCCAGGGATACGATTCCCTCTTTATCGCTTACGCTTATCACCGCGCGTTTTTTCATTCGCCGCTCCTTTTATCAGTTATCCACGCCTTGCCGCCGTCAAACGCGACGCGCCCGTCGGTCAGCGCCGCCACCGCCTCGACGATCAGCGCGTGCTCCGTCTGAAGCACGCGGTCGCGAAGCGTTTCGGGCGTGTCGGATCTTCGAACCGGCACCGCCCGCTGCATGAGAATCGCGCCGGTGTCCACGCCCTCGTCCGCGAAGTGCACCGTCGCCCCGGTTATTTTTACGCCGCTATCTAAAACCGCCTCGTGCACCTTCAGCCCGTAGAAACCCATTCCGGAAAACGCGGGGCAAAGCGCGGGGTGGATGTTGATTATTTTGTTCCTGTACGTTTCGATTACAGCGCCTGGGAGTATCGAAAGATAGCCGGAGAGCACCACGTAGTCTATAAAAAAATCACGGAACGCGCCCGTGATTTCGCTTTGCCTTTTTTTAGGTATCACCATATTCGGGACCCCAGCCGCCTCGGCGCGACCGAGCGCGCCCGCGGACTCCCTGTCCGAGACGACCAGCGCGACTTTACCGTTTGGTAGCAATCCTTCGCGCGAAGCGTCTAAAATCGCCTGCAGGTTAGTCCCCCCGCCCGAAACGCAGACGGCTATATTATGCATATCTTGTCTTCGCCCGGGCCGCGCTTTTCGATACTGCCAAGGATGTACGCGCTTTCGCCCGCCGTATTCGCGGCGTCGACAACCGCCTGCGCGTCGCTTTCCGCGACCACCACCGCGAATCCGATCCCCATGTTGAAAGTGTTGTACATCGTTTTTTTATCCAATCCGCCCCAGTCCCCGATCAATTTAAGTATCGGGGGCACCGGCACTTTCGACGGGTCGAGCGTTAGTCTTAGGCTTTCGTCCGGG
>WREB01000096.1 GCA_009779525.1 Defluviitaleaceae bacterium | reverse complement strand
TATTTTAAACGAAATAAGCCTGTCCATCAATTGCCCGAAAGACATTCCGGCCAACGAAGCCGCCAGGGGTACGAGGCTGTGGCCGGTCATTCCGGGAAGAGTGTTTACTTCCAATACATAGAGGTTTTCCTCGCGGACGATCATGTCGATTCGCGCATAGCCCTCGCAACCCAAAACGCTAAATGATTGCAACGCGATCCGCTCGATCAGCTCGCGCTGGTATTGCGGCAGCCGCGAGGGTATGATTTTCGTTTCATCGCTCACATACTTTGCATGGTAGTCGTAAAAGGCCTCCGCGGCTTCGATGTCCAGAACCGGCAGCGCGACGGGCCCGCCCTCCGTTTCGATGACGGCGCAAGTCACCTCGGTTCCGCTAATATAGCGTTCAATGATATAACCGTCCCCGCAATCCGCCGCCTTGTCGATCGCGGAAACCAATTCCTGATAAGTATGCGCGATCGAGACGCCGACGCTCGAGCCTCCCTGGTTGGGTTTTACGACAAGCGGGAACCCAAGCCTGTTTATGTCGGAAAAATATGAAGAGATATTTTCGCCCCCATGCAAACGAAAATGCTCCGCGACGGGTATGTGATGGGCCTTCATGATAAATTTGCTCGCCGCCTTATCCATGCAGAGCGCGCTTCCAAGCACCCCCGTGCCTATGTAGGGTATTTTCGCGCATTCGAGCAGACCTTGAATAGAACCGTTTTCGCCAAGGCCTCCGTGCAGCGCGTTTACCACGAGGCAGCGGCCCGCCGATAATAGTTCTTTTATCCAGCCGGTATCTTCGGATTCGCCTATCTCAAGCAAGACCGCCTCGTATCTGTCCTTATCCAGCGACTTCATTATTTCCGAAGCGCTCATGAACGAAACTTCGCGTTCGGTGGAACATCCGCCCGCCAATACGACAATTTTCAAGCTCCCGACCTCATTCCAAAATAAACCATTCGTTTATATTCGCGTACAAATCGTTTGGCGACGGTTTTATATCGCCGCGTATCCGCGTGTCAAGGAGCAGCGCGGATTTTACGAACGCTATGCTGATAACGGGAAGCTCCTCCGCGAAGTACCGCTGCATTTCGTGCGCCGCCGATTTAAAAACGCTTTCGTTGCCGACCGAAAAAAGCGCGTCGAGCAGTCCGTCGAATTCCGGGCTGTCGTAATTGAATATGTTTCCCGCGCCGATCGACGACGAGGCGAACGCGAAGCGCAAATCGGGCAAAAGCGTCAGGGCGTATCCCCCGACGAAAATGTCATAGTCGCCGGACGCTAATTTAGCCTCCATTTCATCAAATCCGGCCAATTCCAAAAAAGCGTCGAATCCGTGGAAGACAAGCGTTTCGACGATCGCGGCCGCAATCTTTACGCGGTTTTCGTTTTCATAATTGGTCAGCACGCTAAGCGCGGGAACCGGAGGCGGCGCGTTCAGTTCGGCTTCGTCGTCGTTTATGCCGGGTACGTAATCGGATTCGCCGTTTTTGACCCTTTCGAACAACGCGCCCGCGATGATCCAATTATACTCGAACCGCCTCGCGTCCTCGGCGTAAAGCCAGGAAGACGGATTGATCGGCGAATAGGCGCGCTCGGCGTGCGTAAGGTATGAGCTTGAAATCAATTCATCCATGTCGAGTGATTGCGCGAGCGCGTGCCGGAACAATTTGTTCCTGAAGATTTGCCGCTTGTGGTTGAAGCCGATGAATTCGTAATTCATCGAATAAAATTCGCCGGGGTTCGTGTCCTTTACGCTTTGGTGCCTGCTCCATTCGGTGATTTCGATCTCGAGCGCGTCGATAACCCCGTAGTCGAACGCGTCGACGGTCGATTGACGGTCGTGGATTAGCTTCACTTCGATTCCGTCGATATAAACGTAATTCCTGTACGAACGCGTGTTTCTGGCAAGCGAAACCGAAACGAGCGGCGTAAATTCCTTAAACGAATATAGGCCGTTGCCGAGCGGCGCCATGTTTTTCGCGCTTCCCGGCTTCGTCTCGTCGAAATAGTAATGGCGGGGGATAAGCGGAAATAAAAACGAGTACGAAGAGCCGCCGAAGGCATTTGCGAACGTAACCCTTACGGTTTTGTCGTCGAGTATTTCGCATTCTAAAAAATTTGCGACGCATTCTTTGTAAAGCGTCGTCCCGGGCGCTTTTTTAATGAAGTCCACGGTAAATAAAAAATCGTCCGCGGAAACCGGGACGCCGTCGCCCCAAACCGCTTCGCCGCGGATTTTTATCGTAACGAATGAATAGTCGGTCGAAAAATCGAGTTCGGCGAGATTACCTGTCGGCTTCATGTCGTCGCCAAGCACGGCGATATGCTCGAAGACGAGCCTCAGGATTTTGTCGACGGTTATGTCCTCGTTTAACAACGGGTTAAGCGTCAGGGGATTGCGCATCGCGAGCCGAAGCGTCCCTCCTTCGCGCGGCGCAACCGGCGTGGGCGAAGGCGCGCCAGTCGGAGTCGGCGACGGCGTGGGCGTGGGATCCTGGATAAACGGTTCGTCGACAAAATACCGGCAGCCGGTCAAAACAAATAAAGCGCATATCGCGATGCAAGCGAGTCTTTTCATTTGGTTCTCCGGTCGAATGTCAGTAAAAACGCGTAAACCAACCGGTTTGCCTTTACCCTCTTAACGTATTGGCGCGTTTCGGGAAAGGGGATCGCGTCAAGCCTCTTTCCGTCGCTCGAATAGTTTTCGTCGCGCAGCCAGCCGTCGACGTTTCCCTGGCCCGCGTTGTAAGCGCAGAGCGTAAGCGTCAGATCGCCTCCGTAATAGTCGTAAAGCCAGTTGAGATAATAGCAGCCGATCGATATATTTATTTCGGGTTCGTATATCAGCGATGGATCGTAAAAAAGCAGACCCATCCGGGAGGCGATCCATTCGGCGGTGGGTTCGGTGACCTGCATCAACCCGGAGGCGCCTTTGCCCGACCTTGCGTCCGGCTTGAACTTGCTTTCGGCGTGAATTACCGCGAAAACCAAATCATTTCCAATCAGGCCGGAATGTGCCTTAATTATTTCGCCGTATTCCAGCGGAAACGCCCTAATTGCGGCGCTGTAAACCGTCAATAAAAACGCGGCGGAAAAAGCGCAGACCGCAACGCGCTTAAGCACCGGCGCGGCCGTCCTTTTGCTTTATTCCGATGCGGGCCGCCGTCTCGCCAAACGCTTTCGACACTTTTTCCAACAATTTAGTTTTGTCGGCGTCGTTGTTGATGAACGTATCGATATAGAAACTTAGCGACGCGCCGTCGTCGTTTTTGCTTAGAATCCGCTCGACGGCCGCTTCGCGCGATATCTTATCGCGCAAGACGATTCTTTCGATCCTGCTTTCGCGTTCGGCGACCACCATCCAAACGCTCTGGCAAAATATATGCGCCCCGGCTTCGACAAGCATCGGCGCGTCTATGACGGCGAATCCGTAAACGCCTTCCGTTTCCGCCGTTTTTATGGCGCGTTTGGTTTCGTCGAGGACTTTCGGATGGATTATTCCCTCGATCAGCCGCAGCTTAACCTTGTCTTTGAAAACGATTTCGCCAAGCTTCTTCCGGTCGATTTCGCCTTGCGCATTCAATATTTCGTCGCCGAATTGGGCGACGATTTCGCCATATGCGGGTTCGCCGTTTAATATCGCCCGATGCGACAAATCGTCCGCGTCGATTACATAACCCCCGAAGCCGCCGAGCATTTTTGAAACGAGAGTTTTTCCGCAGCCGCTTCCGCCGGTTAGCCCGATGACCGGAATGCCCGGGGGTTTGCTACTTGACTCCAAACCAGGTATCTCCTTCGTGCACTTCGGCTACGAGCGCCGCCGCCAGGTCCGCCGCGTTTTCCATCTCGAAGCCCAAAATCCGCCTCACTTCTTCGCGCTCTGCTTTATTGACCTCAAGCAGCAGTTCGTCGTGGACTTGCAAAACGATCCTCGACTTCAATCCATTCTCCTTAAGCCTTCCCGATACTCTTATCATTGCTATCTTAATGATGTCGGCGGCGGTCCCCTGTATCGGCATGTTCATCGCGACGCGCTCGCCGAAGGAGCGCTCGGCGAAATTTTGCGAGTTCAACTCGGGAATTTTCCGCCTCCGCCCGAATATCGTTTCGGCGTATCCCTTTGATTTTGCGTCGTTCACGGATTTATCCAGATAGGCTTTTACTTTCGGGTATTTATCGAAGTAGCCGTTGATGTACCTTTCGGCTTCGGATATAGGTATTTTTAAATCCTCGCTCAAGCCGTACGGGCTAATTCCGTACACGATTCCGAAATTAACGGCTTTAGCGCCAGTCCGCTGCTCCTGCGTCACTTCGTCGGGACTTACGCCAAAAACCTGCGAGGCGGTCATCCGGTGAATGTCGCAGCCGTCGCGAAACGCGCCGATCAACGTTTCGTCCCCGGAAACCGATGCGAGAACCCTTAGCTCTATCTGGCTGTAGTCGGCGTCCATGAAAACGGTATCGGCGTCCGGCGCGACGAACGATTTGCGAAGCTCGCGCCCGAGCGGAAGCTTTACCGGGATGTTTTGCAAATTAGGTTCGGAGCTTGAGATGCGTCCCGTCGCGGTCAGCGCCTGGTTAAACGTCGAGTGTATCCGCGACGTTTCGGGGTCGACAAGCGGCAGGAGCCCGTCCGCATAGGTAGATTTAAGCTTCGCGTACGAACGGTACTCGAGTATTAGCGGAACGACCGGATGTTTGTGCTTTAGCTTATCGAGCACGTCCGCCGCGGTCGACCAACCCTTCGTAGTTTTTTTCGTTCCCTTCAGCCCGATTTTTTCAAAAAGGACTTCGCCAAGCTGCGTAGGCGAGTTGATGTTGAAAACCGTTCCCGCCGTTTCGTATATGCTTTCGGTCAAATCCGTAATGTGCGCCTGCAGCGCTTCGCCGTATTCGGCGAGTTTAGCGGTGTCGATCTTTAACCCGGCGTTTTCCATTTCGAAGAGCACGCCGGCGAGCGGAAGCTCGATATCGTAGTAAAGCTTCGACTGTCCGTTTTCGTCGAGTTTTTCTTTCATTAACGGATAAAGCCTCGACAGCGCGCCCGCCATTCCCGCGGCGTGGCCGTAAAGCGTATCCGGCGGCAAATCGGCCGCCAGTTTTTTATCCTTGCCTCTTTTTCCGCCGTTTTCTTGCAGATCACTTAAATCATGCAAATCCTCGTTTAAATAATTAAGCGCCGCGTCTCTAAGACTTTCGTTTTGCTTGAGGGCGTCGAGCACGTAGCCGGCGAGCATCACGTCGAATGCGATTCCGTTAACGGCGGCGCCGCGTTTTAATAGCGCGGACGAATCTTTTTTTGAATCGAAGAAGATTTTTTTGGCGCCCGACTCGAGCCATTCAAATAGCGCCTTCGCCGATTCGGGGCTGTTGAAGCAAGCGGCGGGCATGCCGGCGTATTTTATCGTAACGACGAACATACTGTCGTCCGAGACGACGTAAACCGCCGCCGGATCGCCGTCATTCGCGGACGAAAAAAACGTTTCGGCCTCCCCGCGCGTAACGATCAACCGATATTCATTTTTAACATGCGCCGCCGTTGTTTTTAAAAACTTCGAAAAAAACGACTTGAATTCG
>WREB01000095.1 GCA_009779525.1 Defluviitaleaceae bacterium | reverse complement strand
TCTTGAGCGAGGTGTGGATGTCCTTCAGGTAGTCCGAAAAGACGACGCCCTTCCACATCTCGCGCGAGAAGCCGGCGCCGAGCTCGCCGTAGGAATTGTCAGCCGACAAAGTGAACACCACCAGATTCTCGAGGCGCAGGTCGCGGAAAAGGTTTTCGTAGTAGACGTAATACTGCCCAGTCCTGCACGGGCCTGTGGTTATCGGGACGAAAAGCAAATACAGCTCGTCCTTGCGGTATTTTTCGCTCCATATGAATTGAAGCGCGCTGCCCAAGACCAGATGGCTGGGGACGCATTCCTTGCCCGAGGCGTTGGCGCGGGCCGCCTGCACCGTCCTGTCGGTGGCGACGTCTAACACCTCCGCGTTAAGCCCCTGGCCGCGCAGCACCGCGCCGATGTATTCCGTCGATATCGCGCCCATGTTGGCCAAAAGCACCTTGACGCGCCTGTTGTTTCTTACTTGTATCCTTTCGCCGGTTATGGAGTTGTCCACCCGCAGCTCGTAATCTTTCTTGCTTACTTTTTCGCTTACGAACCGCCAGCCGTTGTCGTAGCGCGTTTTTTCGGACTTCCCCGCCTTCTTTTTATAACCGTCGATAACGTCGAGGAACGCCTCGACGCGCGTGTCAATTCCCGCGTCGGCCGAATGGGTGTCCAGCTCAAGCACCAAAAACGGCTTTTGCCCCATCGCCCACTTGATGTAGTGGAGGATGAACGAATCGGGCGCGCACGAAAAATTGGTTATGTACGCGAGGTAAACGTTGTCCTCCTTTTTCAGCCGCCCGGCGGTCTTGACGTCCTCCTGGCCGTAATACCAGTACATGTTCGGAAATATCGCCTCGTCCTCGAACGGCAGGATGTCGAACGGCACGACCGAGTATCCGCGCGTGGTGAATTTTTTGGGTATTCCCATGTTGGCCTCGGGCGCGAACGCATTATAGGGCCGGCCGAGAATCGCGATCACTGGCCTGCTCGCTTCCCGCGCCATCTCCAGCGCCTCGAGCCCCAATTGTTTCGCGGCTGCAAAATATTCCTTTTGCTTCGAAAGCGCGGATTCGAACGCGGCGCGCAATTCTTCGTCGCCGATCCCAAGCTTTTCGCCGATCGAACCGAACAGCTCGAGCGCCTTCCCCTCCCCGAACTTGAAGCTGACCACGACGGGCAGCCATTTTTCGCCGTCCACCTCGGGGAACGCCTTTTTTATGTAATACGGAAGGCTTTGCGTAAGCGGGCAGAAGTTGGCGTGGACTTCCTTCTCGTAGCTCGGCATGTCGCGAAAATGCGGTAGCAGGACGTAGTCGCATCCCATGTCGAGGCAGTTCTTTACCGCGCCGTGGGCGATCTCCGCGGGGAAGCAGTACGCCGATTCGGCCTGGGCCATTCCCTCGCGCGAAACTTCTTCCGACAGACGCGTCGCAATTCCGAGCCCGTGGAAAAACCACGAGTAAAGCGGGTAAAGCGTGTGCACCGAAAGCGCCCTGGGTATCCCCACGGTTATTTCGCGCCTCGGGTTTGACAGCTTGGGCGCCGCGTGCGTCTCGAAAAGCAGCTTGTTTCGCAGCTCGACGTAATCGTGTACCGAAACGTCCTTGACCGCCTTGCGGACGTTCGCGTACATGTTGCAACGCCCGCCGAACGAAACCGATTTGCCCCCCGCCTTAAGCGACTGGATCGGGCAGAGGTTTTCGCAGGCGCGGCAGGTGAAGACGCGCTCGCATTCGATTTCGCGGCTCAAATAATCGGCGAGGTTTATTTCGGTTTGCTCGAGCAGGCCCTCCGCGCGCTTCGACTTGGCAAGAAGCGCGACGCCGAAGCAGCCCATCAGCTCGGGCGAGGGCGGGACGATTATTTCCTTGTTTAGGTGCATCGCGAACGCGGCGGGGACCGCCGGGTTTTTGGCGACGCCTCCTTGCAAAAATATTTTGCCCCCGATGGTGCGGTTGCCGACGACTCGGTTTAAATAGTTGGCCGCGATCGAGCAGACGATCCCCGCCGTAATGTCCTCGCGGCTGGCGCCCTGCTGCACCGCCTTGCGTATGTCGCTGTTGATGAACGCCGAACAGTGCTCGCCGAATTTTAGCGGCGCGTCCGACTTAAGCGCGATCGGCCCGATTTCGACGTCGCTAAGTATCGAAAGGTCCCCGGCGGCGCTCTCCTCGAGGAAGGAGCCGGTGCCCGCCGAGCACGCCTCGTTCATCGCGTAGTCGACCGGCACGCCGTTTTCGAGGAGCACATACTTCGCGTCCTGCCCGCCGACTTCAAAAATCGTGCCGACGTCCGGGTCGAAGAAGGCCGCGCCCGCCGAATGGGCGATTATTTCGTTGTATATTCCCTTCGTTTCTAAAAATACGCCGAGTATTTCGCGGCTCGAGCCGGTGGTCGCGACAAGCCTTACGTCCGGCAGCCCTCCGTCGGTATCCGCCGCGGCTTTTTCGATTATTTTTTTAAGGCAGCCCTTAAGCGCGCCGACCGGGTCGCCGTGCGTCCTTCCGTAATGGCTGGCGGCGATCTCGTTCGTTTCGATGTCCACGAGGCACGCCTTCGTAGTCGTCGAGCCGCCGTCGACGCCTAAGATATAGCCCGCGTTCTTTTTAACTTTTCCAACCGGCGCGTCGAAGACGCGCACCATCGGCGCATAGTCGCGAAGCGTCCGAAGGCTTTCGAAGCGTATCTCGTTCGGCTTAATAAGCGATGCCGCGTCAGGCATTGGGCTTCCGAACTTTTCGGCAAGCGCCGCCGCGCCGAGCGCCTCGAAGACTCTCGCCGATTCGGGCACGATAAAATCAATTTCGGGCGCCATGTCACGTATGAAGCGGACGATGTGCCTGTTTTGCGTTACGCCCCCGGTCAGCGCGACCCTACCCGACTTGATTTTCGCGCGCTTCAAAAAATCGACGACCTTGACGGCCATGACGTTTGATAGCGAAAGCACGATGTCCTGTTTGGAGGCCTCGCGTTTGTTTAACTTATGGGTGCAGTCGCTTTTCATGAATACCGAGCAGCGGGTCGATATGGGAAACACCTTCGCCGTATCCGGGACGCTTTCTATGTCCTCGAGGGTCATGTCCATCCTCGAGAGCTGCTGCTTTAAAAATTCGCCTGTTCCGGACGCGCATTTGTTGCCCGAAAAACTGTTTACGATTTTCCCGTCCTTAAGCGAATAGACGATCAAATCCTCGCCGCCCATGCACGCGACCGCGTCTGCGGATATGTCTTGCGCCTCGAGCGCGGCTTCCACGCAGACGGGCTCGAGCGCGCCCGCGACGTTGAACATGAACCTGCCCTCGTTGCCGGTGACGAGCGCCGGTATCCCTGCGGGCACGCTTCCCTCGCCAAGCAGCCTAGCGGCGACGCTCCCGAAGTCGCCCTCGTGCACCCCGGAGGCTTCCCAGACGGGCTTCCCGTTTTCCATTAAAACAATCTTAAGACATGTAGAGCCTATGTTTATACCGAGCGCCGGCATCCTGACCCCGTTCCGGTCGCCGTCTTTAAAGACGGAGCCTATTTGTGATATATTTCAAATCAATTGGACATTATAGCAAGGGGAAATGCATATGGGAAACGTAAGGCGCATTTATGTCGAGCGGAAACCCGGCCTGTGCGCGGCTTCGAGACAAGTCCTTGGCGAGGTAAAAAACCACCTCGCGCCGGATATAAAAAGCGCGCGGCTGCTGCGCAGGTACGACGTAGAGTCGGAAATGGACGAAGCCGACTGGAAGCGCATGATAATGGAAGTTTTTTCAAATCCCGCGACCGACGACGTCTACGTAAAAATTCCGCCTAATGACGGTTTCGCCTTTACGGCGAGCCAACGAAACGGGCAGTACGACCAAAGGGCGCATTACGCCGCCGAATGCGTCCGCGTAGCGCTTGGCGCCGTCGTCACGGTCAAATCCTCGCTCGTCTATATTTTCGAAGGCGAAATCGGCGAAGGCGAAAAAAATAAAATAAAAAAATATTACGTAAACCCGGTGGACACGGAGGAAATCGCAGACGACCCGTTCGATACGCTTCAGGCTGTGTTCGCGGAGCCGAAAAAAGTCGCGCGGCTGGACGGTTTCGCCGCGGCGAACCAGGCGGGGGCGCTTGAAATCGTCGCAAGGCACGGGATCGCGATGGACGCCTGTGACGTCGAGGTTTGCCGGAAATATTTTTGCGACGAGGGGCGCGACCCAACCGTCACGGAGCTTAAGGCGCTTGAGACGTACTGGTCCGACCATTGCCGCCACACCACGTTCAACACGGAGCTTTGCGATATTACCTTCGAGGATTGCGAAAGCAAAAAAATTTATGAGGACGCGTACAACAGGTATTTAACGGAGCGCGAGTTCGTCTACGGCGCCGGGTCTTGCAGACCGGTGACGCTCATGGACATCGCAGTGATGGGCATGAAGTCGCATAAGAAGCGCGGGCTACTCGGCGACCTCGACGAATCGGGCGAAGTCAACGCGTGTAGCATTAACGTTAAAGTCGACGTCGACGGCGTTTGCGAAGACTGGCTGCTGCAGTTTAAAAACGAAACGCACAACCACCCGACCGAAATAGAGCCCGTAGGCGGCGCGACGACATGCCTTGGCGGCGCAATACGCGACCCGATGTCCGGGCGCGCCTTCGTTTACCAGGCGATGCGAGTCACCGGAAGCGGCGACCCCACTTCCCGCGTCTGCTCGACCAAACCGGGCAAGCACCCGCAGCGCTGGATCACGAAAAAAGCCGCTGAAGGCTACGCGTCGTACGGAAACGTAATGGGCCTTCCGGCCGGGCATATCGCAGAAATTTACCACCCCGGCTACGAGGCGAAGCGGATGGAACTCGGCGCCCTGGTGGCCGCGGTCAAAAAATCTGAGGTTCGCCGCGAAGAACCAACGCCCGGCGACGTCGTCATCCTCGTCGGGGGCAAGACGGGGCGCGACGGATGCGGCGGCGCGTCGAGCTCGTCGACCGATACGGCGGGAGAAAAAAACTTGGACTACGGCGCGGAGGTCCCGAAGGGCGACCCCGCGGTCGAGCGCGGCATCGTGAGGCTATTTGATAAACCCGAAGCCAAGGCGCTTATCAAAAGATGCAACGATTTCGGCGCCGGCGGCGTAAGCGTCGCGGTCGGCGAAATCGCCGAAGGACTTATGATCGACCTCGACGCGGTGCCGACGGCGTACGGCGGTCTCGACGGGACGGACCTCGCGATATCCGAATCGCAGGAGCGGATGGCGGTCGTCGTTGCAAGCCGCGACGCCAATACTTTTTTGGAGCTCGCCCGCGCCCAAAACCTCGAGGCCACACCGATCGCTAAAGTCACCGGCGAAAGGCGCGTAACGATGCGCTGGCGCGGCGACGAAATATTTAACATATCGAGGGATTTCCTGGATTCCGCGGGGGCGAGGAGAAAGACTTGCGTTGTCGTCGGCCGCGGCGATAAAACCGTTTGCGAAGTAAAAGAAATAAGCGCCGCCAACTGGCTCGACAATTTGCGCGAAATAAAAAACGCGGGCCAGACGGGCCTTATCGGGCTATTTGATTCCGCCGCCGGCGCCGGTACCGTCTTGAATCCGCTGTGCGGGAAAAACAAGCTGAC
>WREB01000094.1 GCA_009779525.1 Defluviitaleaceae bacterium | reverse complement strand
TCGCCGATCCACCGGCTGACCGGCGCGTCAAAACTTCTCGCGACGGTATTGGTCAGCGTTTCGGCGATGGTAACCTACGACACGAGGTTCCTTGCGGCGGTCATAATGTTTTCATGCGCCGTTTTCGCAGTTTCGCGCACGCCGCTCAAAGACCTTAGGTTGATTCTTACGCTGATCGGCGTATTCATGCTCATAAACAATCTTTTCATCTTTCTGTTCTCCCCCGAGGAGGGCGTCAAAATATACGGAACGCGCCGCGAGATCGCGCATCTGGCCGGCGGCTATTACGTGACTTGCGAGCAGTTGTTCTATCAGATGAACGTGACCGTAAAATATTTTTCCATAATGCCGCTTGCCCTGATATTTTTCGTGACGACCGAGCCTAGCGAATTCGCCTCTTCTCTAAATAAAATTGGCGTCGGCTACAAGGCGGCCTATTCGGTTTCGCTTTCGCTCAGGTACATTCCGGCGGTAATGCGCGAATACCGTGAGATCAGCCAGGCGCAGCAGGCGAGGGGCGCTCGGATTTCGAAGGAGGCCAAGCTTTCGGCAAGGTTTAAGGGCGCGGTTTCGATCCTTTTTCCCTTGGTTTTGACAAGCGTCGACAAGATCGAAACCATCGCGAACGCGATGGAGCTCCGGGGCTTCGGCAAGAAAAAGCGGCGAACCTGGTACAAGGCGCGCGACTTCGCTTTGGCGGACTATCTGTTCGTCGCGGCGGGCCTTGTATCGGTCGCGGTTTCCGCCGCTCTGTTTTTCGTAAACGGAGGGCGTTTCTACAACCCGTTCATATAAATTTCATCATAAAAAATTATCTTTTTACTTGCGCCGTTTGCCCGCGATAAACGGCGAATGATATAATTTTTTCAATGAAAAAGAAGGATTGATGAAAATGAAAAAAATGTTAGCCGCTGTTACTGCGCTTTGCTTATTTTCCGCGTTAGCCGCATCGTGCGGAGGCTCCGGACAAAGGCAGGCGCAGCCTACGGCCTCCCCGACGACGGCGCCGACGACGGCCCCGACGGCGACTCCAGTCCCCACCGTAGAACCGATGCCGTCTCCCGAGCCGGAGCCGGAAGATCTTTCGGTCAAGGAAGGGGATTTTTTATACCGGATCAATTGCGGCGGCGAGGATTTGGGCGAATTCGTCAAGGATTATAAGTATTGGGCGGGAAGCTTCACCGCCTCGCAGACAAAATCGGAGTCCGAAGAGGAACTCGCCGAATTCGTGCGCATACCGGAAGGGATGGAAAACGCCGCGCCGATGTTCGTCTACGATTCGTGCCGCTGGGTGGGCGCGAACTTTTTCGGCTACCGCTTCGACGGTCTTGAGCCGGGGCGCGCGTATACGATCAGGATGCACTTCATAGGAATGCTGCCGGAATCGATAATTCCGATAATAGACGTCAGGATAAACGGCGAGATCGTCATGGAAGGCTTCGACATGAACGAATGGGTGGACGAATTGTTCGTTCCGATAATCAAAGAAATAACGGCGGAAGCCGACGAAGACGGCAAAATCGAAATCGACTTCGTCCATAAGAAGGGAAACGCGGTTTGGCTGAACGCGATCGAAGTCATAGCGGGCGCGCCGCTTTAAAATAAAGCGCGGCGCCTCGCGCCGTATTTTTTGGGAGCTTTTATGGATAAAAAAAGGTTTTGGGACTCGTTTCCGCTCGGAACGCACCTCTGCCGCGAGCCGATGCCGCCGATGGCGGAATTGAAGCGCGACATGGAAATCATAAAGTCCAAGGGCTTCAACATGGTGAAACTGCAGGAAAACTGGCTGGTTGACGAACCCTCCGAAGGGAACGTCGACTTATCGAAATACCACGAATTGATATCGCGCGCCCAGGAGCTTGACATGGGGGTATACGTCGGACTCACGTGCGAGCAGGCGCCATCCTGGCTTTACGAAAAGCATCCGGACTGCAGGATGGTGCGCCAGGACGGTTGTCAGGTCAATTACGCGGCGCAGACGACGCTCCCCGCCGACGGAAAGCCCGGCCCTTGCTACGACCACCCCGGCGCGACGGAGGACCAGCTCCGCTTTATCAGGCGGCTCGTCGGCGAACTCTCAATTCACGAAAACATCGTCGTCTGGAACACCTGGCAGGAAATCGGCTACTGGGCCGAATGGTTCGCGGGCGAGTGCGTATGCTACTGCGAAAACACGCTCGCCTCATACCGCGCCTGGCTTTCCGGCCGCTACGGCAGCGAAATAAAAAAACTAAACGCGCATTGGAACGCTAACTACGCTTCGTTCGAATCGATAAACCCCGATCGTTCAAGAAGGGTAAATTGCGTCCCGCAGCGCTTTTTCTTCCGCTATTTCATGGACAATGTGCAGGTCGCAAGCGTGCTTAGGTCGCGCTGCGAGGCGATTAAGGAAGCCGACGCCCTTTCGAGGCCGGTCTTCGCGCACAAGGGTTCCCCGGATTTCGGGAGCGGGATGGACTGGACTTATGCGAGGACGCAGGATTTCATCGGAATGTCCTCTTACCCCGCCTGGGGAAGCGGAAGCGGCTGGGACGACCACAAGCGGCAAAAACGCCTTCCGCGCTACGAAACGCTGCTTGCGGAAATGTGGGACAACGTCGCGAAAAACGCGGACTACATAAGAAGCGCGAGCGCGGAGGGCAAGCCCGTTTGGTTCGCGGAATTCCAAGGCGGGCCGGTGAGCACCGACTTCCACATTGGAAGGATTCCCGAAGCGGCCGACGTCAGGAGGTGGATGCTCTCCGCAATCGGTTCCGGCATAACCGCGCTTTCGTTTTGGGTGGCCCGCGCGGAAATAATGGCGCCCGAGGCAAACGGCTTCTCGCTTTTGGACCCGGAAGGCGAAACCACAGAGCGGCTCGAGGAAGCCTCGGCGATCGGCCGTTTCTTTCAAAAGTACCCGGACGTCTTCGCAAAAAACAACAAGCCCCAAGCCGAAGTCGCGATCCTTGTCGACGAGTGGAACACGCAGCTTATGCGGACGATGAGCCAGGCGCCCGAAGCGCACGCCTACGACGCGCGCGGCTGGTATAAGTTTTGCTGGGACGCCGGCGTCCCCTGCGATTTTGTCGAGGCCTCGCAGCTTGGCGAAAAGCGCGCTTATTCGTATAAGGCGATTGTCGTTCCGCTTCCGCTCTCGATGTCGGGCGATTTGGCGGGTAAGCTCGTCGAATGCGCGAAGGCGGGCGTTTGCGTGCTGCTTGAGGGCGCGTGCGGAAGGCTTAGCGATACGGGCTACGCGACGCGCGGCCAAATGAACGCGGTAATCCGCGGCGCCTTGGGCGCGAATGTCAAAACGTTCAGGCTGATACGGGAACCCGGGGATGAAGACAGATGGACCCCGGGCGAGCGCACCTGGGGCGAATTCGAGGACGAGGGAAAAATGGAGGGCGCGGGCGCGCTTTCCGGCTGCAAGATCCGGGCGAACGCGTTTATCGAGACATACGAAGCGGAAGGCTGCGAAGCAATTTTCAAATTCAACGGAAAAACATCCGGGATAGAGAAAAAAATCGGAAGCGGAAAAATTATCTTAGCCGGAACATGCCTCGGACATAACGCGACCGCCTACGTTGAAAACGATTCGGTTGAAACGGCGCGCAAGCTGCTTATGCATTGCGGCGTGCGGATAAAAAACGCCGGCGGCCTGCTCGTATCGAGGCGCGTCGGCGAAAAGCTGTCGGCTTACATAATCGTAAACCCGCATGAGCGGCCCCTAACCGAAACGATACCGCTGCCGGAAGGCGGCAGGGTGGTCGACGCGTACGGCTCAGCCGTTACGCAAGAAGGCGGCGGGTTTGAGATAACCGTAGGGCCGCTCGACGCGACAGCCGTCGTGTTTGAAACGTAGACAGATGGGTCGTATGACTCCGAAGGAACGAATGATCGCCGCAATCGAAGGGAGTAGTCCCGACGTATGGCCGGTGGCGGCGCCGTACCAGACGCTTTCCAACGCCGACCATTGGGAAGAACTCACCGGGCTACCGGTTTGGAAATACTACGAATGGCTCATAACGCGAAACGACGGCTGGCACGCCGAAATAAACGGGCTGATTAATGAAGCGCTGCCCTTCGACATAGTGCAGCCGGCGTTTCCGTGTCTCGACGACTATAGTAAAAACACCGAAATCGCGCTTCGCGACGGCAAGGCGTATTACCGTGACAAGCGAAGCGGCGACTTTTCGCCGGTTCCGGACGAAATACATAACGCCGGGTCGGGCGGCGGCGAAAACGAAACCAGGTATGTCTATACGTTCGCGGACGCGCGCGCGAGGATAAGGGCGACCAAGGCGGAGCGGCTTGTCTCAAACGGGTTCAACCGGTTCCTTGACATCACGCTCGGGCAGTTCGGAAGCGAGCGCTTCATTGTCAGCGGCGGGGTGGTCAGCCCGTTTTATTCGAACGCGTACCACGTCGGTATGACCAATATGTACGCGATGCTGCACGATGAACCGCAGCTGATAAAATATATAAGCAATCTCGTGCTCGAGCAAAACATCGAGCTCATAAGGGCGTACGCCGCGGCGAGCGGCGACGCTATTTTCGTCGACGACGCCACCGCGACAAGCGACATGATTTCGCCCGCGATGTACGAAGAATTCGCGCTTCCTTACCTGCGCGAGCAGGTTAGCGAGATAAAGCGGCAGGGTTTCAAGGCGATCGCATTGTATTTCGGAGGGATTTCCGACCGCGCCGAACTTATAGCCTCGTCCGGCGCCGACGCGCTGATGATGGAGTGTTCGATGAAAAGCTATGTCAACGACTACGCTGACATCGCGTCAAAACTCGGGAAAAATATCTGCCTTGCCGGCAACTTAAACCCTTATGCCGACGTCGAGATTTCAACTTCGGAAGAACTTAGGGAAAAAATCACCGCGATAGTTAAAGCCGGCGCAGCGCACGGCAGGTATTTCACAAGCACCGGAAGCCCGCTTACGCCGAACACCTCCGTGCGGCGGATGCGCGAGTACATAGACGCCGCGCATTTTTTGGGCGCGAACCGTCCTTGATTTTACAATGATTTATCTACCCGCTTGCGGTAGCGGTGTACGCGGCCCCCGCCGTTTCCGGCGTAGCTCAGCCTTTCCCATCCGCGAACAGCCAGTTCGTCCATAAATTTTCCGCGGTCGCCGCCATGCGCTTCGTCGCCCGGGCAGTCGATCAGCCATCCGCCGTGTTTGCATACGCGCGTAAGCTCCTCTATTTCGGCGTCCCATTCGTCGCCGACGACATGTCCCGATATTACTATATCAAACGTGTCGTCGGGATACGGAAGCGAAGTGACGAGCGCCTCCGTCACGCGCACGTTGGCTATGTTTTCAACAAGCGCCTTGGCGCGGATGTATTCGCGAAGCGTCCCGACAGGTTCGGCGGCGTAGACCTCGCGGGCTTTCGCCGCCGCGGCGAAAGTCAGCCGGCCCGAGCCGGCCCCGACGTCAAGCACGGTTTTGCCCTCAAAATCGGCCATTTCATACAGCCGTTCGCAATCCCAATCGCGGATGTACTGGCAGTTCTCGTCCATTATCTCGGGCGTCGTGTGCGCGACGAAATCCTCGACGGACGCAAGCGCGTAAATTTCCGCCCTGCGGATTTCG
>WREB01000093.1 GCA_009779525.1 Defluviitaleaceae bacterium | reverse complement strand
CTTGTGGCGTGAAGCCGAGGAGACGTGGAAGGATGCGGGAGGCTTCGCAAACCTGCTTAAGATCGCCGACGAGTTCTTCTACAATTCGCTGCACAGGAGGCTCTTTGGCGTCGAGTCCACCTGGGACGCCTACATAAAAATACTTGAGAACAACGGTCTGCTCGACTACGCCAGATACTTCGATTCGCTGCCGGACGCGGGGTGAGGCTTAAATAATTACTCTAGTAAAAAATTGCTTTAGTGCCCCCGGATGTTTCGCCGCGAAACTTTTATATTTTTCGGCGCCTTGCTTCATATCGCTTTTAATCAAAGGGGATAACCATGAAATCGTTTATGATTTTCACGACGATTATTTTTATGACGAGCGGGTTCGCGGGCTGCTCGGCGATCAACGCAAAAAAGGGGCCCGCCGCGGTCGAAACGGTGGAAAGCCAGGGCGGCGAGTTTGAGGGGCTCATATCCGACGTCTTCGAGATATCCGTAAGCGGCGGCGGCGAATCCGGCTTCGTTAATTCCGTCGTCTACAAAACCAAATACAACATGTCGATAGACGACCCTATCTTCGATTATTTAAGGAAGGACGACACGGCGTCCTTTACGGATTTCGCGTCCGACTTTAAATCGGACGTGAGGGTCCGCGTAAAAATGCTCGCGGGTGAAATAAACACGGTCACGATACGGCCGCTTAACTTTGGCGTCGAATACGAGCGGATCGATAACGAAACCATTGAGATAACGCTTGGCAAACCGATGAAGATCTCGGTCGAGATCAACGAGACGAAGGCAAAGATGATAACCGACAAGCTGTTTATATTCGCAAGCGCGTTGGATAAGAACGCGCCCGAAACAAGCGACGAATCCGTGTGCGTTATATCGCCGGGGACGGCTTGGGACCTAAATAACCGAAGGGACGTCGGAGTCAACCTTTCCGATCCGCGGGTCAAAACAATTTATTTCGAAAAGGGACTGCACTTTATAGAGGAGGACACGTACATCCCCGGGGGCAAAAGCATATACTTCGCGCCCGGCTCATACGTTTACGGTTCGTTCAACTGCCTCGATCCCGAATGGAGGGTTTTCGCCGACGACGTAACGATCAGGGGCCGCGGCATACTCGACTCCTTTTACGGCTTCGCCTCGCAAATACTGCTTTTCGGCAAAAACTGCTACGTCGAGGACGTCGTTTTGCTGCATAAGTACAAGGGGCCGCGCACCCCCGTCATCATCAGGGACATCGCGGTGTCCGCAATAAAACTTTTCGACGCCGGCACGGTAAAAAACGTGAAGGTCATAAACTGGATGCACGCCGGCGGCATATTCGGGCAAAACGGCAAGTTTACAGTGGACGACTGCTTCATCTTCACGAACGACGACTGCATCGACATAAGCTACCCGCGGGAATCGATTGTCACGAACAACACGACTTGGAACTACTATAACGGCAGCGCGATATGCATGACGTGGGGCTCGGTAAGCGAAAAACATAAGGCGCTTGTCGACAACCTCAACGTCATCCATTGGGACTCGAGATACGACGACCCCGGATGCTTCTGCGGCGATTTGCGCGACGACCGCACCGGAGCGAAAATGGCGGTTTTTTTCGCTTCCCACGACAGCCCCGTTCCGCTAGGCAGCTTTACGATAAAAAACGTTCGCATCGAAAGCATGCATTCTTCCTCGCTCAAGCGCCTTTTTTCCATCTGCGTGTTCGACAACCAGTACACCGAGCAGGACGGGGAGGCGTACCACGACCGCGAGGCGTTCGGCGGCCTGCATAATATCTTATTCGAAAACATAGCGTTCGACGGCGACACGATCACGTTCGGGAACGCGTTTTACGGCTACGGCGAAAACGCCAAGGTCTCGGACGTCACGTTCAAAAACCTGACCGTCAAGGGGAAAAAAATAACAAGCCTTGACGAAATGTTCGCCGTCACGAACGAGTTTGTCGAAAAAATAATGTTCAAGTAAAGATCCGTAATTGCGGGATTGTTTATGGCATTGCGGAACTGACTATGTCATTGCGGGCTTGACACGCAATGCCGGTCAAAGACCGGGTCCGCGTTGGCGTCGCTTCATTGTTTTCGTTTTATCGTTCTGGCTCAATTTTCCGCCGGGATGCCAGCCGTTTCGCTCGCCTCGCCGAAGATTCCGTCGTTCGTCTCCGCTTCGACTCTGTAGTAATACGCCGTTTTATCCTCGACGCCTTCTGCGTCGATAAATTCGAGCGTCCGCGATTCCCCAACCATCGTCTGCCAGTAGGTCAGCGGAAAATCGTCCGGGTCTTCCGAGCGGTAAATGTTGTAGTGCCATATGTTCGCCGCGTTTTCCATCGGAGGCTCCCACGACAGTCTGACCGCGCCGGCTCCGTTTGCGCCGGTGCGCTCCGCCGTTAAATTTTGCGGAGCGCCGGGCCTTACGCCGGAGTACTTGACGAAAACCGAGTTTATGTCAAATCCCGTCTTTTCGCGCCACGCCTCGACGCTTTCGCACCTCGCGTTATTGTAAAATCCCCTGAAGCTGCCCGCGTGCGCCCCGTCCCCCTTGGCGATGAACACGTTTCGGTCGACCTCGGAAAGCCCCGTCGTCCGCTGCGTTTCGGTTATCGCCATTAAATTATATATTCGCCTGCCGTCCTCGTATACGATCCGGTTGTCGACAAACGAGCTGCCGTCCCATGTGTCGGTGGGCAAATGCCGCATCGCGCTGAACGCGTAGGCGTCGGTGCCGGCCAGGCTGATGAAATTTTCGGCGATGACGTTGTTGAATACGCCCGTCGGGTACTCGCCCCAGGCGTCCGCGTTGAATGCGGTCAGGGTGAACGCCCCGTTAAAGTTCGGCGGGCCCAGCCCTTTGTTTCCGTATAAATAATTGTTCAAAAATTTTCCGTTGAGGTTCGACATCGAATCCAGTCCCGGGCCGGTGCAGTTGTAGACTTTGTTGTACTGGAGCGTCACGTTTTCGCTCGCCCAGTCTATGTCGAAGCCCGGGCCGTCGTAGCCGACGCCGCCGTCGTATGCGTCCGAAATTTCGTTGAACATGATGTCGATGTCCTTAGCGCCAAGGGTCATGCCCCCGCCGACGCCCCATTCGAGGTTTATTCCGGTCAGGCCGGTATTGTATATCCTGTTCCATTTCATCGTGCCCTTCGTGGTGTTTTGGATGACGATGCCGAACATTGAAGTGTCGTGGACGACGTTTCGTTCGATTTTTAAGTTGTAGTAAATATTCGGCGAGCTAGTGTTGTTACCGTAGCCCGTCGCCGCGTTCGACGACCAGCCGCGCATGTAGATGCCCGCGAAGCCGACGTCGCTCACGACGTTGTTTGTGATCGTTATATTATCTAGCACGCGCGAGCGCTGCTGGTCGCCCTGGGTCGCGCCGGGCGGGCATTTTTCGGGGTCGAAGCGCATGTTGGCCATCACCTGGATGCCCCAGCTGTTGTTGTTGTCCGGCATTCCCGGATTGCCGCGGACCGTGTTGCTATCGATCGTTATGTCCGAATACGGCGCGTTCGTCGAATTGGGTTCGTAGCCGTCGTACGAATACGAAAAAAGTATCCCGACCGACTGCCTGCCCCAGGAAAGCTCGCCGTCGTACGTCATGCGTATTTCAAGCCCGCGAACCGTCCAACCGCCGACGTTTTGGCCCGCGACGATTGCGACGGGCTCGCCGCTTGTCAAAATCGGCTTCGCGCCTTCTCCGTAGGAGGCGAGGACATTTGCGAGGCCGGGTTTGCCCGATCCCTGGAGGACCATCCTTCCGATAAAAGTGTCGCCGCTTTTCAAATAAATACCGCTTCCGGCCTCGTATGCGTAGGACGACGCCTTTGCAAGCGTTTTCCACGCCGTTTCGGGCGAAAGCCCGTCGTTGCCGTCGTCCCCGTCCGAATCGCTTACGAAGTAGTCGTTTCGTGCGATGAGGTTTTCGGGCGCTTCGGTAGGCGCGGGAGTTGCCGAAGAGTGTGATGTGGTTTGGGGATTTTCGGACGCGGAATCTACCGCGTTGGAAACCCCGCCGCCTTCGGTTCCGGCATCGTTTTCACCGTTTAGCAGGTCGCCTGCGGCTTCGGCGTCGCTCGTCCCGTTTGGCGTTCCGTTAGCGGCTTCGGTATCGTTCGTTTTGCCTGGCATATCGTTCTCCTCCGATAGATTATTTTCCGCAGCCGCCGTCTTTGCGCCGCCCAAACCGCCCCGGCCGCAGGCCGATATTATAAAAACGGCTGAAAGCAAAATAAAAACTTGAATAAATCTGATCATCTAACCGTCCGTTCCGATTGATCCGTTTGTCAGATCATTAAACCCGGTTTCGCGTGCCGCGACCGCCTCGCGCGCGGGCTGCGCGGCTTAACCGGTATCTTTGCAAACTTAGTTTGTGACGGGGTATTTTTCCAGCAGCCTAATAATATCATTAAGCCCCGCGCCGCATAACTCCGCGACGTATCCGTCCCACGACGATTCGACCGATTTTAACCCGTGCACGATTTCATACAGATATTTCATCGCGATACTCGTTAAGTAAATATCGTCGACGCCGAATTTTTTCATCAATTTCTTCTTTTCGCTTTCCAACGTTTCAAACGGATCGTCTTTATATGGAAAAAGTATCATGTTGACGGCGGAGGGGCTTGTGGCGTAATCGTACAGCTTTGTAGACGGAAAAATAAAATCGTATATGTATTTTCCGGCTCTCTCGTCTCGCGTTCCCGTCCCGAAAACCCCGGGGAAATCCGTTTTTTCAACCGATTTTTTGACGGCGGAATTGTACGGCATGCCTTCCCATTCGAAATCGACGCCTTCCTCGCCGTATTCGACCAAGACGTTCAGCTTTTCGTCGTACGATACTTTATCAAATATCTCCAATATTTTCGCCAGCTTTTCATCGTCCGCGCCCGAATTTATGACGAAGCGCGATATCACGCTTACGCCGCCCGGGTTTTTTTCGGTTTCAGCCGCATTCACTCCCCGCGCCCCGCCGTAGCCTGTCTCGGGAGGCGTGATCAATATCTTCGCCTCGCTATTATTCGCAAGCAGTTCCGTCACAAATCCGTATTCGCCGAACATGCCGCGCACGTAGCCGCTCCACCAACCGATTTTGCCTTCGGCGGCGGCTTCGCTTCCGTCTTCGGACAAAAATACCGCGCCGGACGCGCAAATTGTTTCGATAAAATTTAGGAATCGGAAATAATTCGCGCTTGCGTACGAAAGGTTGACGTTTCCTTTTTCGTTCAAATTCGTTTTGTTCACGCCGAACGCGCCGAACAGCGAAAGCATGCTTGGGTTGTCGATTATCGCGCCGCCCAGTCCGCTTCTGAACTCGCCCGCGTTAAATCCCTTTCTTGCGCCGTCGCCAGTCGAAGCAAACAATTTCATAATCTCAATAAATTCGTCGACGCCATATGCCTGCTCGGAAAAAAAACGCGCCGGCCGATTTCGGCCGGCGCGTTCTCGGGCAAAAAATTTATTTCCTCCAGCCAGTCGAGCCTGTATACCGAATACGCCTGCAGCGCCGGCACGTTTTTTCGCAGGCCGTAAAGAACGTATATCCCGCCGTATTTTTCGATATCCGCCTTCATTAAACCGCTTTCGGGACCACCCAG
>WREB01000092.1 GCA_009779525.1 Defluviitaleaceae bacterium | reverse complement strand
CTACCCCGTTTTTTCCGAGCCCGACCCCGGTCGCGCCCCGGCCCGGAAGCGATATGCGAAGCATATCGACGGTCCCGTCCGACGGCGAGCGCGACGTACCGAAGGACGCGAGACTGATAGTCGAATTTCCGCACGCGCTGAAAAAACTCGGGGACCTTTACGTGGACGGCAAGCTTTGGCGCGTCGGCGGAAGCGGGATGCACCTGAGGGACGCCGGGAAAACCGTTTATCTTCCGACGGACGTCGAATTCGGAGTCGGCTGGCGCGAGGTTACGCTCAAAGGCTTCTTCGACGAATACGGAAGGATCCCGGATTATTCATTTTGGTTCGAGGTGGGCGACGGCAGGGCGAAATCCGACTGGGTCACTGACGTTTCGCCCTCAAGCGCGAAGCCGTCCGAACAGGGCGAGGGGATCATCGTGATCCGTTTCAACCGCCAGATGGACGCGTCAAGCGGATTTGTTTGGCTAAACGGGTTGAAGCAGACGGGCGAGTGGAGCGGAGGAGGGTTTTTCTACAGGCTTCGCTTTTTTGAGATAGGCGTCGGCGTTCACGAATGGGGCGGGCGGGGCTTCAGGGATCTGTACGGAAACGAATGCTCCGCGTTCGATTATAAATTTTTCATAACCGACGGCGATGAATGATAATATAAAAAAATGCGGAAGCGTCGAAGTAATCCGGCCGCCCGGCGGCGGTTTCAGGTCGGCGCTTTTCGATTTCGACGGCACTATAAGCCTGCTTCGCGAGGGCTGGCAGCAGGTGATGGTCCCCTACTTCGTAGAAACGCTCTCAAACGCTGCGCCGGGCGGCGATCGGCGCGAGATCATAGATACGGTCACGGATTTCGTCGACAGGCTGACGGGCAAGCAGACTATCTACCAATGCGCGGCGCTGGCCGACGAAATAAGAAGGCGCGGGGGCGTCCCGGAAGAACCCGGCGCCTATAAGGCTGAATACTTGCGCCGCCTGATGCTTCGAATCAGCGGGCGGCACGCATCGATAAAAAATAAAACGGCGGAGCCCGCCGGATTTTTGGTCGCGGGCAGCGTAGAATTTTTAATTCTGTTAAAAAAAGCGGGAATAAAGGCTTACCTAGCCAGCGGAACCGACGAGGCCGACGTCTTGGCCGAGGCGGGGCTGCTTGGGATAGGCGGCTTTTTCGACGGCGGAATCTTCGGCGCGAGGGACGAAATAAAAGGCGACGCGAAGGAAGGGGTGATCCGCGGCATCCTTCGCGACGGGAAAATAGGCGGCGAAAGCCTTGTTTCGTTCGGCGACGGCTTCGTCGAAATACAGCTGACTAAGGAAGCCGGCGGCTACGCCGTCGCGGTCGCGACCGACGAAAAAAAACGCTCGGGAGTCGACGAATGGAAGCGGAAACGTTTGCTTTCCGCGGGCGCCGACGCGGTCGTCGCGGATTTTTCCAACGCGGAAGGCCTCGCGAAATTCCTTAAAATAATATGACGGAGGAACCGATGCCAAACTACGACCTGCGCTGCCCGCATTGCGAAAAGGATTACAGGCTGTCCGCTTCGATGGCGGAAAAGCTTAACAAGTCGATCCAGTGCCCCGACTGCGGTTCGTTCGACCTCGAGACGGTCTTTAACGCTCCGCCCGGTTACATTAAAAGCGCGATACTCGAATGCCCCAACAAATCGCCCGCGTGCGCGGGCTGCGTCCACGCGGGATAATCAGCGGTCTAGATCAAGATCAAGTATCGCGTTGCCCGTCTTTTCTAACGCGATCGTGGTCTTGTCGCCGTGCCCGGGATAGACGGCCGTCGCGTCGGGAAGAGCAAAAAGTTTATCTACGATAGATTCGCGAAGCGCGCCAAAATCCCCCGTAGGGAAATCGTACCTGCCGTAGCCGCCTTTAAAGAGCGTGTCGCCGCTAAAGAGCAATCCTTCGCCTTCCAAATAGAAGCACAACCCCCCCGAAGTGTGGCCCGGCGTCGGCATCGCGATGATGTCGAAACCCGCAAGCGAAAGCGTTTCGCGGCCGTTTATCCACTTGTTTGCAAATTCCGATATCGGCCGGCTAAACATGGTCGATCCGTTTAGCTCGGGGTCGGCGAGGAGTTCCCTTTCTATCGCCGAGGTGTAAATTTTCGCGCCGTGTTTTTCGCGCAGACAGTTTACGCCGGTTACATGGTCGAAATGACCGTGCGTCAAAAGCACGGCGACCGGGACGAACCCGTCAACCGGGGGTTCGTCCGCCGGATCGACGATCACGGCCTCGCCCGTCGCCTCGTTCATGATTATGTAACAATTCGTCTTTATCGGCCCGAGCTTGCAAATTTTCAGACGCATTTCATGTACGCCTCGAAATAGCGCCAGCCAAGCCCGTAGATACCTTCGCGGCTGAAATGGATGTTGTCGCCGTTGCCCACGGCCTGGTCGTTGGAAGTCAGCCCGTCCGTTTCCACGAAAGCTGCGCATCCTATGTTCGCGCAGACGTCGCGCATCGCGTTTAAGACTTTCGAATAGTCCGTTTCGCTTACGCTTTCCCAATGTTTCACGAAATCGCCCGCGACGAACGGCAGCTTCGGTTCGCCATATGTTTCGCGCACCATCGCGACCAGGCGCGAAAGGTTTTTATAATGCTCCTCGTAAGTGGCCAGCTGCCCGACGTCGGTTTCGCCCTGATGCCAGAGCAGCGCCTTTAGTTTGTTGCTCGGATTTAATTCAAGCGACGCCTTGATCATTTCCATCATGCGAAGGAACAAGTCGTCGTTTGGCCCCCATCTTTTATCCCCAAACCCCGTCCCGCCGACGGCGGTGCGCAGGATCAAAAGCTTCCTGCCGTTTTTAAGCAGCCCGGCGCCGAGGTATTTTGCCGCGAACGGAAGCGAAAAGTTAGCTACCGCTTCGTTGCCCCAAACTTCCTCGCGCGCGGTGAACACGGTGAAGTCGCCGTCCATTTGGTAAACGCTTTCGCTTACCGCATAAGGTTCGCCGACTTTGCCGAGTCCGCAGCCCTGGCTGTTCGACTGGCCGGCCTGGATGATCACGTCAAACGTTTCCTTCGTAAAATCCTTAAGCATTTTTTACCCCCAAACGTAGTTTTTGCGTTAAGCCGCGCCGTAATGATAATATACCCGGCGTGATCTGTCTTGATAAATTATTCCGCGGGAGAAGCATATGAAAAAAATCCGCGCGCTCGTAGTGGGAAGCATAAACATGGACGTCGTTTGCAAGATGCGCCGCGTCCCGTCAGGGGGCGAAACGGTAGTCGCCGACGAATACGGTTTTTATCCGGGAGGCAAGGGGGCGAACCAGGCCGTTTCGCTTGCGAGGCAGGGCGCCTCTGTTTCGTTCGTTGGAAGGACCGGAAGGGACGCGTTCGGCGCGGCGCTAAAGAAAAAGCTCGCCGAATGCGGCGTCGGGACGACGCATTTATTTGATTGCGATTTGCCCACCGGAATCGCAAACATATGGGTCGACGGCGACGGGCAGAACCGGATCGCAGTATGCCCGGGCGCCAATTCGGGGTTGACTTGCGAAGACGTTTCACGCGCGCTTGACGGCGACGCCTTCGATTTATGCCTCGCGCAGCTGGAGATACCAGACGAAACCGTCATAGCGGCGTCGGCCGCGGCGGCGAAAAAAGGGGTCAAGTTCGCGCTTGACGCCGGGCCCGCGCGCGCGTTCCCGCTTGAAAAACTTTCCTCCGTTTTTCTGCTGAGCCCTAATGAAACCGAAACGCGCGCCCTCTGCGGTATTTTTCCGGAGGACGAAAAAAGCGCCGCTGAGGCGGCGGCAAGGCTAAAAGAGATATGCAAATGCGAAATCGTCGCGATAAAGCTCGGCGAAAAAGGCGCCTTCGTCCACGCCCGTGGGTTTTCCAAAATGGTCGGGGGATACGGGATCGACGCGGTCGACACGACGGCGGCGGGCGACGCGTTTACCGCCGCGCTATCGTTAAGGCTGCTTCAAGGTGAAAATCTCCTTGAAGCGACGCGCTACGCGAACGCCGCGGGCGCGCTGACCGCGACAAGGCGCGGCGCGCAGCCGTCCCTGCCGACGGGATTAGAAATCGAGGCGTTTATTAAAAAACATCCGGCGAATTAGCTTATTTAAAAAAGAACCCGGAAAGCGCCGACGCGATCGGGACGTAAGCGAGCGGCAAGAAAATCGCGGGAAGCATGTTGCCGATTTTTAGCTTGACGGGCGAAAGCCTCAGCATGTTGACCGATATTCCTACGATAAGCAGGCTTCCCGTCGCGGACATTTCCGAAACTACGGTTTCCGTCAGAAACGGCGCGGCGAACCCGGCGAGCAAGGTTATCGCGCCCTGGTAAATACCTACGGTGAGCGCCGAAAACAAAACGCCGATTCCCATCGTCGCAGCGAACGTGACCGAGACGACGCAGTCGATGATCCCCTTCGATACGATGATCGTATAGTTTCCGTTGATGCCCGCCTCGAGGCTCCCCATTATCGCCATCGCGCCGACGCAAAAAAGCACCGTCGCGCTGACGAACCCCTCGGTGAAGCGGCTCTCCTCTTTTTTTGCGAATCTCTTCATAAACCCGTGCAGCGAATTCCCGAAACGTTCCAAGCCCTTTTCGATATTTAAAATCTCGCCGACGAACGTTCCGAGCGCTAAGCACACGATGAGGCACAGCAGGTCGTCCGTCTTGACGACGCCGATCAGGCCCACCGCAAGCACCGCGAGACCCATCGCGGCAAGCAGGCCGTCGGTCATGCTCTGCCTTATCCTGCTTTTGATTAAAAGGCCCGCAATACCCCCGGCGATTATCAAAAGCATGTTTATGATCGTCGCGGTCATTTAAGCGTTTGCTCCAACAATAAAGCCGCCCAAAGCGCATCGGGCGGCATGTAAATAAATTTTTTATCTAGCCTCGTATCCATTTCAAACGTTCCAGCTTTTTCCGCAGGACTGGCAGATCGCCATTTTTTTATTAAATACGCTTGTCGTCCCGGTTCCCCTACGCTTTCCGATGATTAACCAAAGCCCGCAGGTACAAATGACGAGAACCGCGCGCCCAAGCGACCAAAGGCAGCCGGCGCTTTTTGCCTTCGTAGTCGAACCGGTCTGCACGATTTGGTAACTGATGTTTGACCCGCCGCATTTCGGGCACTTCGCCCTGCTCGATTGATCCATTAATTGCCCCTCTACCGATGTGTGTTTATTCGTCAGCTATACCAGCGAATCGATTATCTGGAGCGCGTCCGTAAATTCGTAGTCGTCGATTTTTTCGGCGAGCTCCTCCATACCGGCGATGCCCTGCAGTTTCTTCACGTAATCCGTCGCCCCGAAATCGCCCTTCGTAAGCAGTTCCCTCAATTCGCCGAGAAGCGTTTTTAACTCGTCGTCGCCAAGCACCACTGTCTCGAATTTTTCGGATTCAGCTTTTTCCACGATCGGCTTGAACTCGAGGAACGCCTCTTCCAGG
This sequence comes from Defluviitaleaceae bacterium, assembly GCA_009779525.1. Next base: position 186 of record WREB01000092.1, on the reverse strand, counting down.
CCGTATTTGATTTTATTAAGCTGCTCCTTGGTATACACGGGGGGCGTCAGGTGAAGGGACGATTCGAGCGAAAGCGCGGCGTTTTGCAAATCCCTCTTGCCGAGGAAGCCGGAGCTGCTTTTTAGCGTGTGCGCGATCCTGTACGCCGTCTTGGTGTCGCCGTCCCTGAGCGAATTGACAATCCTT
>WREB01000091.1 GCA_009779525.1 Defluviitaleaceae bacterium | reverse complement strand
CTTCGGGGGATATGCCCTCCCACGCGGATAGTTCTTCAGGAAATAGAATCCCGGATAAGTCCGTTTTTGCAAGCTGCCTTTCCACGGCCGCGTAGTCGTCGAGTCGCTTCATTTCACGCCCCTCTGCTAAGCAAATAAGGCGAGCCTCACGCGCCGGTCGCGGCGGCGAGGATCGCCTCGAAATTTTCCGTCAGTTTTTTGTCCGCGAAATCGAGTACGCACGCCCCGGGCCTGTCCGCCCTCCGGATCGAATCCGACCAGGGGATCGAAGCTGCCGGCGAAAAACCGAACGATTCGCGCAAAAATTTTGCGTCCTCGGCGGACGCGACTTTGTTCGCGACATAGATAAATTTTTTAATGCCGATCTCATTTCCCATCCGCGCGATCGTCGCGGCGCATTCGACCGAGCGGCCGCCCGGCTCGACGACGACGACGACTGCGTCTACTCCCGAGGCGGTCGCCCGCCCGAGGTGCTCGACGCCAGCCTCCATGTCCATTATGAGCGTCTCGTTTTTATACAGCACCATGTCGGCGACGAGCGCCTTTAAAAACGCGTTCTCGGGGCACGCGCAGCCCCCGCCGCCGCGCGAGGCGGCGCCGAGCACGACGAGGTCGACCCCGTTGATTTTAACGGCGAAGCGGTCCGCAACGTCGGAAACCTCCGGATTCAGCTTGAACACCTTGCCGTATTCGCTGACCTTCGCGCCGGTGCGCTCCTCTATAAGCCCGATTTGCTTGGAAATCGGAGTTATTTTTATGTCGCCGCCCGCGCCCAGCGCGTTCGCGAGGTTGGCGTCCGGGTCGGCGTCGAGCGCCAGCACCCGCCCGCCTTTTTTTGCGGCAAGCAGCGCCAGCGCCCCGGCGACGGTCGACTTGCCGACGCCGCCCTTTCCGGTCACCGCCAGTTTCATCGCCTACCCGCGCGGCTTACCCGCGTTGACGCGGTATGGCCCAATAATGTTTTGGTTGGCTTTTTGCGGTTAAAAACCATATTTTAATTTCATACGCTTTGAAAGCTGCGAGGTGAGTTCGAATACGCGCTCCGCGTCCGCCGGGTCCATCGAGCCGGTCCCGCAGGACGGCGTGATGACCGCCTGCCTGGCGATGAGCCCCTTGTCGATTCCCTTGGATGCGAGGTTGTCCATCACCTTTTCAAGTTGCGCCTCGAGTGAGTCGACCGACTGCTCGCGGATCTTGACGGACGTCGGAACGACGCCCCACGCGAGCATTCCGCCGCGCGCGAGGTGCTCCTTCACGCTGTCGGAGTAGATCGCGATCGTTTCGCCGTACTCGAACGCGTCGAAGTTGACCATGTCGACGCCCGCGTCGATGAGGATGCTCCACTCGGTGTTGCCGCAGCAGTGTATCCCGGCGAGCGCCCCCTCGGCGTGGACCGCCTCGATCGTTTCGGAAAGCATCGCAACGACTTCCTCGCGATTGACCGAAACGTATGTCGAACTCCCGAACGCCGAGAGTATCGGCTCGTCGATGAAGCAGATAAGCTTTTCGGCGTGCGGAGCGAACTTTTTAAGCTGCCAGCGGCACTTGAGCGCGAGCGCCTTGACGATGACGTCGCGGAATTCCTCGTTGTAGTATATCGCGCGCTTGTTTTCGTCGACGATCGTGAGCGCGAAGCTGCACGGGCCGGTCGTCTGGACTTTCAGCCATGGGAGCTTTTTGCCCTCGAGCGCCTTAAGCGCCGCGTAGATCCCGTGCGAATATTTTTCGCTTATCGCCATGAAGCCGAGGTCGCCCCCGTCTTCCTCCGCGGCCTGCCAGTTTTCGTAAAACTCCGCGAACGCTTCCGAATAGTCGCCCGAGGTCTCGAAGTACATCCTGCCCTTTTCCTCGTCGACGACTGCGCAGGGGATTCCCTCGCTGTATTGAATTTCCATCTGTTCGAAAAGGCCGAGTTTTGAGAGCTGCGGCCAGATCGGCGCGTCGAGGCACGATAGCGAAACGCTGACCGCCTTCTGCTTGTCCTCGAACGGCATGCTTCCTATTGCGGTGGATAAGAATTTGGTTTCCATCAGCCGAGCGCCTCCTTCATCGCCTTAATGTGGTCCGGCGTCGTGCCGCAGCAGCCGCCTATAATGTTCGCGCCGGCTTTTGCCAGCTCGGGCGCAAGCCTCGCCATGTCCTCGGGCGTCTCGGGGAAGGTGTCCTTGCCGTCGACGTTAACCGGGAGCCCCGCGTTCGCGTGCACGAGTATCGGCTTGTCGGGGAATTCTTTCCGGATTTCCTTTACGATTTCAATCATGCGCTCGATCCCGTTTCCGCAGTTGGCGCCAATTATGTCGGCGCCCGCCTCGACGGCGGATCTCGCCGCGTCTATCGGGGAAACCCCCATCATCGTGCGGTAGTCGCCCCTGACGGTTTTGTCGAACGTGAACGTGCAGATTATCTCGAGCCCCGTGTTTTCGCGCACCGCTTTAATCGCGAGGGCCGCCTCCTGCTTGTCGCTCATCGTCTCTATGCAGGCGGCGTCGGCGCCGCCCTTTTCTAGCGCGATCGCCTGGACCTTAAAGGCTTCGTACATTTCGTCCTCGGTGACTTCCTCGGTCACGAGCATTTTTCCGGTCGGGCCTATTGACGCGATTACCCAGTTGCCCTCGCCCGCCGCCTCGCGCGACGCTTTTGCCGCCGCCTCGTTTATCTCGGCCGACTTGCCCGACAGGCCGAAGTGCTCGAGCTTGTAGCAGCTTCCGCCGAAACTGTTCGCCTGCACCATGTTGGCGCCCGCGGCTATGTAGCTTGCGGCTATGTCCTTCACGTCGGCGAAACGCTCCAAGTTCCACGCCTCGGGGCACTCGCCCGTCTTAAGGCCCTTCTTGTGCAAAAACGTCCCCCACGCCCCGTCGGAAACAAGGGTCTTGCCGGCTTTCAGCGCTTCCGTGATCTTTTGCCTTGGCATTCGCACCATTCTCCCTCTTATTTGTTGGCCTTAGCTTTTATTAATTTATACGCGCCCAGCGACGCGAGCATAACCATGTCTTCCGCGTTAAGCCACGCCTTCGCGGTTACGTCGAATAGGATCTGCGCGCGCGCCGGAAACTCGTCGTCGGCCTCCCATACCGCGTACGTGATTGGTATGAACGGAAGCGGACGCAGCGTGACCGAACGGCCGCCGACGCCTGCCTCAATTCCGCCGAGCGTAAGCCCGGCCGAAACCATCGCCCAGGAATCATTCCCGAAACACTTGGCAATGGGCCTTACCGCGCGCTCCTCAAACTTCGGCTCGTAGAAGCGCGCCCCGGGCAATTCGCGGAAGGCGACGTAGCTTGTTTCGCCGGGCTCCCTCCCGCCTTCCGAAATCAAGTAGTGCAGCCAGAGGACGCGCTCGATTTCGCCGCCCGACGACAGCTCGCGCCGTTCGCCGAACCAGCGGAGCGCGTAAACGCCGCCGGAATATTCCGAGCCGGTCCGCTTCGCGACCGATTCGGGCGATAGTGATTCGAGTTTTTTCTCGGCCAGCGATGCGGCCGCGCCCACGCCGCGCATTCTACCATTTTCCTTTGGCGCCGCGCAGCCATATATGATTTTTATGTCCACATTTTGTATTTAACTGAGTTGTTTTATAATCTATATAAATTGCGGCGCCAAGTAAAGGGACCGATATGGAAAAATGGGACGTTTTGGATAAAAACGGACGCAAGACCGGAAGGACGATAGACCGCGGCGCGATACCGGAGGGCGTCTACCATCTGGTCGCCGACGCGTGGATAAAAAACGGAAGGGGCGAATACTTGATTTCGCGAAGGTCCCCCGACAAGTTTCCGGACGCGGGCCTCTGGTCGCCCACCTGCGGGAGCGTGATAGCCGGCGAAAGCAGTTTCGCCGCGGCGATCCGCGAGGCCAACGAGGAGCTTGGCGTGACGCTCGACCCGCAAAACGGCAGGTTCGTCACGCGCTCGTTCAACGGGAGGCGCACGTTCTTCGACGTCTGGCTGTTCAAACAGGACATAGACATCGAATCGGTGAGGCTGCAGCCGGGCGAGACGGACGCTGCGGCGTGGGCCGGCCCCGGCGAAATAAAGCGGCTCTCGTCCGAGGGGAAGTTTTTAAGCCCGAACAAGATGGAATACCTGGACGCGCTGCTTGAGGAAAGGCTCGGGCGGCCGTCGACGGCTTGCGCGGTCGCGGCGACAAAAAACGCCGCGGCGATGGCGGATTTCTATTCAAAAATATTCGTTGAGGCGCCTACGGTTTCGGGGCCGGACAACCGGTTTATAAATTCCGGCTTCATCGTATTCGACTTGGAATCCGCCGGAGCGAGTTCCGAACCGACGCGAAACATGGGGCTGATTATTAAGACCGAAAGCGCCGACGCGGAGCACGGGAGGCTGGCGGCGCTTGGAATAGATTGCGGCGAGCCGACCGACAAGCCCTGGGGCGTCAGGTCGTTTGCCGCGGCCGACCCGGACGGGAACGTCGTCAGCTTCGCTTCGGACATAAATTGAGCCGCGATGAATAAAAAGCTGATACTTATCGCGGGGATTCCCGCCTCCGGAAAAACCAGCTGCGGCCTGCGCATCGCGAAAAAATTTAACGTCCCGTTTTTTAGCAAGGACCATTTTAAAGAGCGGCTTCACGACGCGCTCAAATGGGACAACACCGTGCGCGCCAACTCGAAGCTGTACGGAGGCGCGGCTTACGACATGGCGCTTCACGCGGCCGAGCGCACGATGGCGGCGGGGGCGCCGCTTATGTTGGAAAGTAATTTCCGTCCCGAAAACGCGGTAGACATTGCCGAAATGGTTTCGCGGCACAACTACGAGGCGCTCACCGTTTTGTTTGACGCCGATATTAAAACGCTGCACCGCCGCTTCATCGGCCGCGACGAAACGGAGGAACGCCACCCCGGATTAATTTCCGGCGGACTTAAACACGCCGACTTTACGCTCGAAAATTTCGAGGCGGGCTGCGCCCCCCTTAGGAAATTTCGCGTAGGGGAGCTTGTCATCGTGGACACGACCGACTTCGACTCGGTCGATTACGGCGCGCTTGACGGGCGGATTGAAAATTTTTTACGGAAGCGAGCCGAGGTAGGCGTTGTATTCGGCGAGGCCGTTGGCGTTAAGGCGCGCGACATAGTCGTCCCATGAATCCTGGACCCTGACGCGCCCGGCGAGGACGGCGTGGTAGTAGTTTAGCCCGATGTTATTGAAGCTTGGGTATTTTTCGTCGAAGTCTGTTTTAAATTCGAGGTCCCTTTCGTAATCCATTTCCTTATACGGCCTGGCGATCATCCCGACCGCCCGCGCGCTTGTCGCGAATTCGAATAAGAACGGCGGGAATTTATAGACGAGCTTCCCGGCTTCGCCGTCGCGCACCCCCGTCGCGAACGCGCCCACCGCGTTTTGTCCGCCGTTTATTCGCTCGACGTAAGAATTGTAAGGCTCGCCCTTCCAGACATAATCCTCATCTAAAACACCGTAATTGACGAGCATGTAAAGCTCCGGCTCGAAGGAGACGGCGTCGTAAATTGAAAGGATGCGCGCGAGCTTTTCGTCGCTTGCGGCGGCGCTTACGTAAAGCCGCGGGAAGCCGAATTCGGCCCTCCGTTCCTTGTGGCCGCTGAAGCTGCTAGCCGAGCCGTAATTACCGTAAACCGGCGGCGCCAGCAAAAATTTTGCTCCGGGGTTTTTGG
>WREB01000090.1 GCA_009779525.1 Defluviitaleaceae bacterium | reverse complement strand
TCGGGGCGCCGTCCCTTACGTTAAACGGGACGTTCGCGTGGAGGAATGCCTCGACGAAAGCGCGCGCCTGCATGTTGATGCGGTATATCACGGCGGTTTCTCCGTACCCGATTCCCTTGGAGCTCCGTTTTTTTATCGACTGGGCGATGTACGCCGCCTCGGCGTTTTGGTCGTCGTGAATCAATTTCGCGACTTTCGGGCCGTCCCGCCCGGTCCCGATTATTTTTTTTCCGTACCTAATCCGGTTTTTTTCGATGATTCCGTTGGCGCAGGCGATGATTTTATCGGTGGACCGGTAGTTTAGATCCAGGACCGCTTCGGCTGTATCCGCGTAGTCGCTTCTAAAGTTAAGGAGGAATTCGGGCCTCGCCCCCCTGAACCGGTAGATGCTCTGGTCGTCGTCGCCGACTATGAACAGGTTGTTTTCCGGGGCGGCGAGCAGCTTGACGCATTCGTACTGCACCCGGTTAATGTCCTGGAATTCGTCGATCATCATGTAGCGGAAGCGCGCCCGCCACTTTTTTAGAGCGTCCTTGTCGCTCGAAAGCATTTCGTGGCACCTGGTGAGCATGTCGTCGAAATCGAATCTTCCGTTTTCGCGCTTAAATTTTTCGTAACTTTCGGAAAGCGCCTTGAAGTCGTCCGTCCCTATCGAGGCGGCGTGGTAGTGGCGCATGTCGTAGAGTTCGTTCCTGACCAGCGATAGCTCGTTTAAGACGGAGCCGACGAATTCGTCCTCCATGTCGTAACCGAACGACGCGAGCGCCTTCTTTATTTCCGTCCGGCGTTCTTCCTCAGAAATCACCTGATCGGCCGGCAAGCCGCCGCCCGCGCGAAGCATCCTGAAAAAGACCGCGTGAAACGTCCCGAAAACCGCCGAATCGGAGCCGCCTTGCTCGACGTACCGCCTGCGCATCTGCGTCGCCGCGGCTTTCGAATATGTGATCACTAAAATCTCCGCGGGGTTTACGCCGTGTCCCTTGGCGAGGTGCAGCGCCCTGTGCGTAATCACCGCGGTCTTTCCGCTACCGGGCCCGGCAAGCACCATCATCGGCCCGTCTTTGTGGATTACCGCCCTCGCCTGGTTTTCATTCAAATCGTAGCCGCCGCCCATACGCGCATTATACACAGTACTCATAAATATTGCCCGGCGCGTACAGACAATGAGAAGCCTCCCGCATTTACATAAGCGCCGGGTGCGAATATAATTTTACAAATTCCGGAATGCGGGTGCTTAGTGCGTATCTTCATCGGCTTCAGCGCGTTCGTCATATGGTGGATGGCATTTTCGGCGTACAGGCGCCATTCGGCGAACCGCAAGCGCGTAAAGAGCATCGAAGCGTTCCTCGAGGAGGAGCGCGAAGCCAACGAGTCGCGAAAAAAGGAAATCGAGCCGGAGTACCGCTACGAACCCGACTTAACCTTGCTACCCGAATTATCCGGCGACTCGAAACAGGAGGAAAACGTAAAAAAATTCGCGGGGCGCAAAATGCTCCGCTTTCCGAAGCGTTACACGAACATTGAGTTGAAGAAGGCATACGGGCCCTCCCAGCTCGAAGATATCGCGCGCTGCGAGGAAAATTTCAATTCGTACGTGCTTTCGCTGATCGAATGGGCGGAACTGTGCGCCGATACCGGCAGGCAAACTGATGCGGTCGCGATAACGGAACACGCGATTTCGCTCGGCTCCGAATACCGCAAGGGCTATAGGCTTATCGCGCGCCTGTACCTTGAGCGCGGCGAGGAAGGCAAGCTGGATTCGCTGATTAAGGAAGTCGACGGAAAAAATTTCGCCGACGAAGGCGCGAAGCGTCTCGCGCTCAAGGCGATAATGGACGCAAAGTGCGGGATCGGGGGCGGCGGCGAATGAACATAGGGATATTCACCGACACGTACCATCCGCAAATCAACGGCGTCGTCACTTCAGCGCTGATGCTCGAGCGCGAACTCGGCAAACTCGGTCATAAGGTTTACGTTTTCACCACGACGGACCCCAACGTCAAGACCAAGTCGCCGCGGGTCTTCAGGCTTCCGAGCATGCCGCTCATTTTTTTGAAAACCCACAGGCTCACGTTCTTCTACCCGCCTAAGTTGATAGTGCGGGTTAAAAAGTTTAAGCTCGACATCGTGCACACCTATTCCGAATTCCCGCTCGGGTTTTTCGGCAAGCTTATTTCGTTCGTTTACCGGATACCGATGATCCACACGTACCACTCGATGTATGAGGACTACGTCCACTATGTCGCAAACGGGCACCTGATTACGCAAAACGGCGCCAAGCGCTTCAGCAGGGTGTTTTGCAACTACGCAAGGGCGGTGGTCGCCCCCGCGGAGAAGACGCGAAAGTATCTGCTCGAGATCGGCGTCAAGCGACCGATTAGGATGATACCGACGGGCCTCGACTTCGGTCCGTTCGATCCGTTAAATTATCCGACGGAGGAGCGCGACGCCGCTAGGCGCGAGTTTGGCTTAAACGATTCGGACAAGATTATTATCACAGTGGGCCGCGTCGCAAAGGAAAAAAGCATGGACGTCCTCGTCGGGATGATGCCCGCTTTGCTTAAGTCCGAACCCAAGGCGATGCTCTTGATTATAGGCGACGGGCCGGCAAGGGAACTGCTTTCGCAGCAGGCCGACTTGCTTGGCGTAGGGCGTTCGGTGATATTCGCGGGGTTCCGCCCTTGGGAGGAAATCGGAAAGTATTACAGGATGGCGGACATATTTATGACCGCGTCCACTTCCGAGACGCAGGGGCTTACATACATTGAGGCGATGGCGTCAAGGATCCCGGTCGTCGTGAAGAACGACCCGAGTTTCGCGAACGTGATACGCGACGGCGAAACCGGATATCTGTTCGAAAACGACGGGGACGCCGCTTCCGCGGCGGCGCGCGCGTTGGCGAACATAGATGAAGCGCGGAATGCGGCGGAGCGCGGCTTCGATGCGATCCAATCTTTTTCGGCGCAAACGTTCGCGAAGCGGGTCGAAGACCTTTACATGGAATACGCGCGAAGATGAGGATTTACGCTTCGCATAAATAATCCGACAAATGACGAGGGGATGATGCGCGGGATGATGTTTTCTGCGGAGGGATTATGCAAGTCGTTCGGCGAGAAGAAGGTGCTAAAAGGCGTCGGCTTTCGCGTCGAAAGCGGCAGCGCGCTCGGGCTTTTGGGGAGAAACGGCGCGGGAAAGACGACTACGCTTAGGATTATCGCGGACATCTTCCGTCCGGACGAGGGAAGGATTACGCTCGACGGGGCCGTCTTGGACTATTCGAAGGTGAGGATGGGATACCTTCCCGAAGAGCGCGGCCTTTACCCGAAAATAAAAGTGGGCGAGCAGATGGTTTACATCGGGATGCTCAAGGGCATGGACCACGCGGCCGCGAAAAAAAGCGCGGGCGAACTGCTCGAGGGGCTAGGCGCTTCGGAATACTGGTCGAAGAAGCTCGAGACGCTCTCAAAAGGGAACCAGCAGAAGATACAGCTTGCCATTTCCGTGCTGCACGACCCCGACTTGATTATTCTCGACGAACCTTTTTCGGGACTCGACCCAGTCAACGCCCAGTCCCTGAAGGACTTGATAACAAAGCAGGTCGAGCGCGGAAAGATCGTGATCTTTTCAAGCCACCAAATGCCTTACGTCGAGGAGTTCTGCCAGCACATATGCATCCTCAACAAAGGCGGGATCGTGCTTGACGGAAATATCAAGGACATAAAGAAAACCTACGTGCGCGATAAAATCGATATCGTCCCCGAAAAAAACCCCGGCCAATTCCTCGAGGAAGCCTCACGGCAAGACGGTTGGGCGAATATTGTCGAGGAAGCGTCGGCGCAAGGCGGAAGCGTAAGGATCGTCCTAAAATCGCCGGAAAATAAGCGGCGGCTTTTTAACCTGCTCGGCGAGCACGGCCAGGCGATCGATTCGTTTTCGGTGGTCGAGCCGACGCTCGAGGAGATTTTCGTTGAGAAGGCGGGTGAGTCGCAATGAAGCAGCTGTTTACGGTAATGAAGTTTGAATACCTGACGTTCGTGAAAAGCAAGTTCTTCATCATTGTAACCATCGTAATGGTCTTGACCGGCTTGATTCTCCCGTCAGTCCCGACGATCGGAGGCGCGCTCGGCGGCGGTTTGATCGGTTCGGAGGAGGGTTCGCGGCTCGGGTTTTATGACGCAACCGGCATGTTCGGCTACGGCACTTTTATTGAAAACTTGCCCGAGTACGAAATAATCGAGTACTCAAGCGTCGACGAAATAAAAAAAGCCGTCGAATCCGGCGGCTGCGATTTCGCGGTCGGCATTGAGGACGGCTATTCGTACGCGTTCTACGTGCAGGCGATGAAAATCTCGTATTACAACGTCATGGGCCAGATCGATTCGATGATACGAAACGGCTACCGCATTTCGAAATTCGCCGAAGCGGGGCTTGACGAATCGCTTGCGTCCGAAATAATCGACTTCGCGCCGCAAAGCCGGGTCGAGTCGGTTTCGGTCCCTGGAAGCGACAGCGCCGAAAGCTATCAGGAAAACGTCGTCTACGCCTACGCGATGATTTTCCTGCTTTACTTCGGGCTGCTGATGTTCGGCCAGTACATCCTGACTTCCGTCGTCCGCGAAAAAACCACGAAGACGATGGAGTTATTGATCACCTCTTGCAAATCATCGAAGCTGATACACGGGAAGGTCATGGGCGTGGGCCTCGCGAATCTGACGCAGCTTGCGCTCCTCGGCGTGGCGGCGGTCGGCTCCATCATGCTCAACGCCAGCATCAACGAAGGGGCTGAGGGCATCTTCGTCGTCTCGATCAAGCCCGAGATACTCGCCTGCATGTTCGCATACTTTTTGCTGGGATTTCTCGCGTACGGCTACGTCTACGCGGCGCTCGGCTCGACCGTGAGCAGGATGGAGGACGCAAACAACGCGGCGGGGCTCCCGATGATGTTCATCATCTTCGGCTTCATCGGGGCGATGGCCGGGCTGCTTACGCCCGGCGCGACCTGGGTTACCGCGCTTTCGTACGTGCCGCTTCTGACCCCGATGGTTATGTTCATGCGGTTTTGCATGGGGGCTGCTTCCGGCTGGGAGGCGGCGCTTGGCATTTTATTGCAAATCGTCACGATCGCCGCGGTCGGATGGCTCGGCGGCCACATTTACCGGATGGGTACGCTCATGTACGGCAAAAAGCTCAAGCCCGCGGATTTGCTTCGCGCGATAAAGGGTTAAGAAACGGTTTGTTATCGTAAATAAACGAGATGTTTAAATGATTTTTTACTTTAAAATAAAAAGGGCGTTTCGCAATTAAGCGATTCGTCCTTTTTATTTGATTCGTCGTCAACGTAGGAAACATCTTCCGGATCGGTGAATGGTTTATTTCATACGCCATCAAAAACGTCATTGCGGGCCTGGCCCGTTATCTCAAGAAATAACATGGTGAGACTGCGGCTCGGCGGCCGCAATGGCAAACCATTAACCGGCGCAAAAGACCGGACGGCTCAACGGATCTTTATACTAATGGTAAAATTCACCCGTTTTTTTTGCCGTACTCATGCGCTTTCGCGATGACTTCGTCCGCCTCCGCGCGTTCCGATACGTTTAAGCAAAGGCACAACCCCGCGGGGGACAGATGCTTTAATATTTTAACGGCGCCCGCGGCATTGGTAAATAAAAACAGGTTTTTTCCAACCGCTTGTATC
>WREB01000089.1 GCA_009779525.1 Defluviitaleaceae bacterium | reverse complement strand
GTTGAAAAGGCGGAGCATCGTCGACTTGCCGCAGCCGGAGGGCCCGATTATCGCGGTTATCGCGCGGCTCTCGATCGCGATGTCAAGATCGCCTATCGCCCTGCGCCGCCCGTAGTAGAAGTTTACGTTCTCAGTCCTGATTTTTATTTCCATCGCTTCTTAGAAGGCGCCCCCGTCTTCACCCTCGGCGGGCGTCTCGGTCAAACAAACCTCCATAAACACGCGGTTTGCGGCGTCAAGAGAATCGTAGGTTTCTGTGAAGTATTTTTTATATTCGTCGAGACCGTACGGATACGGGAGGCACGAAAGAAAATGCTGCCTCAAAAACCGCCTTTTTTCGACCGGGAGCGCGTCGCCGCAGCGTTTGATGAAATCGCAAAGCGTCTCGGCGGACGCGTCTTCCGACGTTTTTTTTGAAGCTCCCGAATAGTGGTCGACGGCGCTTTCGTAAAACAGACCGTCGACGGCGACCCAATCGTCGTACAGGCCCTTCAAGTCCTCGGGCAAATTTAACGGAAACGATTTGCCTTCTGGCCCGTTTCCTATTGAACCAGCGCGGATCGCTTCAATCGCCTCGTCGGTCGCGGCGTTGATTTCCGCTATAATTTTAGCGGCGTCGTCCCCGTCAAGTTTACCCTCGGCAAGCTCGCGGATTTTTTCGCGGAAAGAGTCGATTCGCCCGTCAATTAGCAGCTGGCCGTATCTCGGGCCGAACATGCAGATGATATTCGCGGCGCCGGTCGCGTCGAACAGCGCGAGCATTTTATTGAATTTATCGATATACATCACGTATATGCTCTTCGGTTTATCGACGAGCGCCTCCGCGTCGGCCGGCGCTTCCGCTTCCCAAAACTCATCCAGCTTTTGCCTGAGTTCCGGAAAAAACGAATCATCCTTCGCGTAATCCATCGGACAGAAGGATTCTTTGTAGCCCTCCGCAGATTCGCCCTGCCCGTCCTCGATTTGCGCGAGCGCGTCGCGGATGTAGTCGAAATATTTCGCGGTCGTCATGCGAAGCGGGATGAACGACATCGAGGCGGAGATTTTTTTCGCGTCGATTTCTGGCGGACCGGCTTTGCCTTTAGGTTTTATTTCCGTTCCCATCAATTTTTCCATATGCGCGACAAAAAGGCTGCCCGGATTATCCGGGACGTGGTTTTCTGTAACTCCCCGGCGTATCTTTTCGCGAAGCGCCAAATCGCTTACGATGTGCATGTATTTGTAATAGACGCGCAGCGAGCCGAGCGCTTCGATTACGGTTTCGCGGCCCGCCTTTATTTCCGAAGCTAACTCCGCAACGTTTTCAGCCGCCAATGATAAAACGTCCCCGTCAAACGCAAAACGGCGGACGCATTCGCGTATTTTTTCAAACCTGCCGTCCGCGTCCGACCCGGGGTCTTCCGCGACGTTTTGCAACAAGATCAAATACGAAGCCTTCAACTTAAGCTTGATGTCGTTTTCGAAAAAAGCCTTCAGTCCGTTTCCGTCGCTATCCACCGCGTTCACCGTTTTTTAAGGCGCTCGGTTGGAAATATAACATAACGCGCCGTTTTAATACAACAGCGGGGACGGCAGTTTGCATAAAAGGCGCGAAGCGGCTAAAATTACGGCGTCGGCGAAATTTACCGAAAGGAGGCGGACGGCGATGGCGAACGCGCAGATCCAGGTAAACGTGCTTCTCGTGGATTCCGATCCCGAAAACGTAAAAAATTTTCGCGCCCACATTCGGACCGCCTTCCCAAACATAAAAATCGTCGGGGCCTTCACCGACTCGTCCAAGGACATAATCGCGTTCGTGCGCGAATGCGGCCCTCAGCTGATAATCGCCGACATACGCTTCTTCGGCGGCGTGCGCTTCATGCGCTTCAAGGATATCCACGACGAGTTTAACGACGTCAGGTTCATTATGTACGGGACGTTCAACGACACCGACTACATGAAGCGCGCGCGGGAGTTCGGCGTTATCGACTTCATGTACCGGCCGGTCAAGCCCGCGGATTTCAACCGCTGCCTCGAGCAGGCGATCTCGCATTTCAAAAAAATAGAGGACTTGCGCGAACAAAAAAAGATACTGACGCAAAACTATCAGGAGCGGATCTTCCAGTACGAAGAAATCTTCCTGCGCTCGCTGCTCGAGGGGCACATAAAGCGCGAAAACGAAATCAAGGGCGGTTTCGATTATTTCAACATCCCGTTCGACTCGGGTTACACCGTCGCGCTCGTTCGAATCGACCACTACCGCCAGGTGGCGCTGACGCTGTCCGAAATGGACAAGCACATTCTAATTTTCTCGATGCTTCGAATCACCCAGGAGGCGCTCCGCGACTACAAAGCGCAGGCGTTCGCGCGCGGCTTCAACGAAATCGCGGTCATCGTCGGCGGCGGCATCGACGCGGACGCAAAAGTCGGGCTGTTTGACTCGATCAAGCATTCGATCCACGAGCAGACGCAGATGCGCGTATCGGTCGGGATCGGCAGGACCTACGAGGGTCCGTGCGACATCGCGGTCTCGTTTCGCGAGGCGGACGCGGCGTTTAGGTACCGCTACCGCGTCGGTTTTTATTCGGTGATCCCGATCGAATTCGTCGAGCCGGACAATTCCATCACCTACCGCTATCCCGCCGACCGCGAGCTGAAGCTCGTGCATTCCGCGGTCGTCGGCGACTACGAATATTGCAAAAACGTGATATCGGAGCTTTTCGGGGCGCTTAACGCCTGCCGGCCGCTCCCGGACGGGCTTGTCGCGAAGGTGATAATGACCGTCGTATTCAACATAAGCAGGTACATAAACGAGCAGAACCTGCCGATCGCGCGCGAGGTGCTTCGCTTCTTTCCCTCGTCCGAAATACTCGGGTTAAACACGCCCGAGGAGGGCGAGGCGTTTTTGGACGGCGCGCTGAGGCGCTTTTGCGAATTCATAGGCAACCACGCCGAGCAGGAGGCGTCGCGGCTGCACCAAGCGGCGCGCGAATACGTCAGGGGCAGCTACCACGAAAACTTTTCCGTTTCCAAAATCGCGGTCAGCCTCGGGACGACGCCCGAAAACTTAAACAAGGTCTTTCTCGAGCGCGAGCAGATGACGCTCTTCGATTTCGTCATGTGGGTGCGCGTCTACGAGGCGCAGCAGCTCCTCGAGACGACGGACCTTGACGAGGAAGTCGTCGCGGTGAAAGTCGGCTTCGACGACGTCAAGTATTTTCGTTCGGTTTTTAAAAAATATCACGGGGACGAGCCGAGGGAGTTCAGGCTCAAGCCGCGCTAAAGGGGGATTTTTTACGCAGTATTTGATGATGAGGCCGGAGCAGATAAGGGACGCGGTCAGGCGGCAGACGCCGGTCGTTATGTGCGCGGGCTCCGTCGAGTTCCACGGGCCGCAAGAGCCGATCGGGACCGACTACCTTATACCCGCGGCGGTGATCGAGCGCGTCGAAAAAAAATGCGAGTGCGTCGTGATGCCCGGGCTTCCGTTTTCGCCGACCAAGTTTTGGGCGGCGGGGCCCGCCGACGGCGAATTCGATTTTAACGGGACGATTTTAGAAAACTACGCGTACGAAATAATCAGGGGGCTCCTCGCTATCGGGTTCCGGCGCATATACGTGCTGCAGCACCATCAGGGCTCGGGCGGGCTCCCGTACATATCGCTCCAGAAGGGGGCGCTTCGCGCGCTTTACGAAATCGGCTCGAACCACGAGCACGGCTGGGGTCGCGTCGACGACTACCCGATCGAAAACATGTACGGCTGCATACGCATGTGCGACATACTTTCGTTCTCGGACCCGACAAGGGGGCGCGAGTGCCCGATAGGCCACGGAGGCAAGGGCGAGACGCAGCTGATATGGGGCCATTATCCCGAAACGATCGACTTAGGCAGGCTTAAATATTTTGAGGAAAAGGGGCTGCCGTTCCCGCGCTGGCTGGAAGACGCGCATCTGGCGACGTTTGAGGAGGGCGACTACTGGCTCGATTTTTGCGCCGAAGGGTTTATAAAAGAATTTTCGAAGCCGTACAAGACCACGATGCGACCGCTGAAAAAGGAAGAGAAGACATGGGAAAATCTGACGGAGCAGTAAAGGAACCGGCGCGAAGTCCGGATCGTCTGGGGGGATAGGATGTTTTCGCCCGAGGGAATCTACGCGGCGATGATGACGCCGTTCGACTCCGCTTTCCGCGCGAACTTAGATGTGGCAGGCGAGATGGTCGATTTTTTTGTTTCGAACGGGATTGACGGGATTTTTCCGGTGAGCAATGTCGGCGAGTTCATTTACGTTTCGGAAGAAGACAGGCGCGCCCTCGTCGTCAAGGTGATCGAGAGGGCGGACGGTCGCGTAAAAGTCGCGCCCGGAATATCGAACGCGACCGTAGGCGATACCGTAAGGTTCGGGAAATACTGCGCCGACGCGGGCGCCGACGCCGTCGTGCTTTCGTCCCCGTATTATTTCAAATACCCGCAGGAGGCGGTCTTAGGCTACATTTCGGAAGTCGTCAGGGGGTTAGATGCACCCGTTGTCCTTTACAACAACGAATGGTTTTCAAGCAAGATCACGCCGGAGACGCTTTCCAAGCTGTTCGAGTTCGAAAACGTCGTCGCGGTAAAGGATTCGAGCGGAAGCATGCTTACGCTCACTCAGTTTTTGGCAACCGCGGAGGACAGGAGCGGCTTTAACGTCATGATCGGCTTCGAGGAAATTATGCTTTCGGCGCTCGTCGCGGGGGCCTCGGGCTGCATGACCGCGTCGGGAGGCATTTTTCCGGAAATAATGACGGCGATATACAAAAACTATAAAGAAGGCCAAATAAAAAAAGCCGCGGCCCTGCAGCAAATCATCGCGAACGTGGTTTCGCGGATGCAGCGCTGCTTCTTCCCGTACGGCTACAAGGCCGCGATGAGGGCGCGCGGCTTCGACTTGGGGCCTAACGTAATTCCGTTTGACGAAGGCGCGTACGCCTCCGAAGTGGCGGCGATTGGCGAATCGGTCGGCGAGGCGCTCCGCCAGTTTGAAGGTTTCCGGGCGTGACGACTTACGACGTGATGGAGCGGATGCTTTACGAGATCATCGACGAGCTTCCGGAGGATTTGTTCAGGCACCTAAACGGAGGAGTCGCGCTGGTCGCCGACGCGAAGTTCCACGAAGATAGCGCCGGGGCGAACGACCTTTACGTGCTCGGCGAATACCACCACGAGCCGCACGGGCTCGGAAGATACATAACTATTTACTACGGCTCGTTCATAAGCCTGCACGGAAGGCTCAGACCCGACAGGCAAAAAGACAGGCTCAGGCGGATACTGCTGCACGAGATAACGCACCACATGGAGTCACTCGCCGGCGAGCGGGGCCTAGAGCGCAAGGACGCCGAAAGGCTGATGGATTACAGAAGGCGCAAAAGCCAGAGAAACGCGCATGTCTCCGGCGAAATAACTATCGGCTGACTAAGCGGCGGCAGTTTTAAATCAATTGAGCCGGCAATACCCATACGTTTTCGGTAAGCGGCAGCCGCTCCTTGGCGAGGCATATCACCGCGCCCGTTCCGATCCGCTTCGCAGGGATGCCGTTTAAATGGCGAAAAACGTTAGCCGTTGATTTCGCTGGATCGCTCGTAGTCTTTATCTCGACGGGATGTAGAAAATCCCCGTCGGCAATTATTAGATCGATTTCGTTTTTATCCGTATCGCGGTAATAATAAAGCGGAGGCTTAACGATACCGTCGTTATAGTAGCTCTTGAGAATCTCGGCAAAAATGAAACTTTCGAATATGTGCCCCCACATGGCGCCGCCGGCCAATTGCTCCGGAG
>WREB01000088.1 GCA_009779525.1 Defluviitaleaceae bacterium | reverse complement strand
TTCGGCCAAAACCTTTGCCCCTGCCGCCTCGGAAAACAGCCGGATGTTCGCCTCGGTGTCGGTATCGTTGCACAGCGTCACGGTATATTGCAAAAGGCCACGCGATACCTTCGGGTCGGCGAAAACATAATCCACACGCACGGCGGGCACAGCCTCGACCGTAACATACCCGACCGCCCTGTCCGCGCCGCCGTAATGCACCGGGTGCACGTGGTTGTTCTTTATCTCGTCGCAGCGCGGTAGGCGCGTGCCCGTGTAGTTGTACGGATCGAATACGCGGTAGCCGCTGACCCCGACGTCGCCCGCCGTAATCAAGATTTCGGCCTTCCCGCCCGGCGTGACGAGTTCGGTTATATCGACGCGGTGCGGCTCGAGGCCGCCTAAGTAGTGCGCGGCGCGTTTTCCGTTTACGCTGACGCTCACGTGGTACCTGGCCTGGTCGACGGTCAGGTAAATGTCGCTGCCCTCGAGTTCGGGCGGGATTTCAACTGTTTTGGCGTAGCTCAGGAAGCTGTTAGGGAAGCGCTTTCCGTCCTCGCCGCTGACTTTATCCGCGAAAAACTCGTTGATCTCTTTCGCCCGCGCTTCGCCGACCGATTCGGGAAGGCTGCGGGGGCCAAGCACAACCGATCGCTTCCCGATTGAGGCGCCGCCGGGCAGGTCGATTATTGCCGGCGCGTTTTCATCGTCGCCCGCGCACGCGTATGTTTCGTCAACCGCCAGCCCGTCCGCAAGTTTTGCCGCGTCCCCCGGTACGATCGATACGGCCCATTCCTTTTGCAATTTTTTAACGTAGCGCATCCGATACCCCCCCTATTTGATTTCCGAAAACGTGACGTCGTCGATCCAGGCGGTTCCGGGACCGGCGAGCTTGAACGTGACGTGCGCCCAAAAAACGTTTTTCGGCGCCTCCGGCGTGACGAGTTCGATCATTTTCCAGTCGGAGTCGCCGTTTTCTGTGACCGAGCGAACGCCTTCCGGCGGAAGCACCCTACCGCAGATCCCGGGCCAGCGCGGCGAAGCGAACCGGACCGACGCCGTAAGGACGCCCCCGGTAAGTTTCGTCTTCGCGTGGAAGCGAAGCAGATACTTGCGCCCCTCGTAAAGGGGCCAGGTGAAGTTTTCCTGCCCGAGCTGCACCTGCCAGTGCGCTTCGGCGCCGTCGCCGCCGACAAGCTTCAGCGAATGGTCGTCGCCATGTCCGGCCGTCTTGTCCCAAACCGCTCCTTCGGCGCTCTTTTGCCACGCGATCGACGAATGGTCGAGAAGCGAAAGCTTTTTATCAAACGAGTTTACCCCGTTCACATAGACCGGGACGTCGAGGCTTCTTTCCATCCATTCCGAAGTTTCGCCCTCGTCCAGGTTCGCCCGAATTTTTTCGTTCAAATCGGGGGGCGCCTCGAAGAATTCGTATTCCATCGAAAGCGTTCGGCCCTCGCGCAGAACCGGCTCGGGGGTTATGACGCCCAAATGCGCGTCGTAACCCCAGAGGCAAATCCATATGTAGCAGTCGTTGGTTAAAAATTTGTGGGCGACGTTGCCTTCGGGGTCGTCGAAAACGACGAAGCGCCCGCCCCTTTCGATTTTTTTGAAGACGTATCCGCTCACGTTGTTGTGGTTATGCCTCCACGCGTCGAAGCGCCCGTCCGGCTTTTCGTACGCGAAAACGCTCCAGCGCTTCCTCCATTCGGACGCGTCGGCCTCCTGGCCGGGGCAGTAGATGCCGGGCCAATGCCCCTCGAACTTTACCGCGGGCCCCGCCGCGTGCATGTAATAGGGATCGGTGAACTCGACGACGTAATGGGTAATTCCGTCCACGTCGACTTTTTCCGCCGTCCCGTTGAACGTTTCCAGCTTATAATCCTTTAATGCGGTAAGCGATTGGCTCACGCGATAAAAAAACGCGCCGCCTTCGGCGCGCACGCGAAGCTTTGACGAAACGGAGGCGGTGCCCTCCGCGTTGACGGCGTCAAGCGACCATTCGGGCGATTCGCCCTGCGTGATTTTAACTTTGAAATCGTCCGCCCACATGTAGGGATAGCCGTTGTTTGACGTGACCGGGAACGCGAGATGGTTTTTGTGCAAAAGCTTCCTTCCGTCCTGCCTGAACCTGACGTCGGCCAATACGAAGCTTCCCGCTTCGATGAACGCCGCGCGCGAATCGCCTACGTTTACGGCCCATCCGCCCGGCACCGCTTCAATCGTTGGCATGCGTCCCCCCGATCGATTTTTTTCAATCATACCATATCGCGGCGCGCCCGGCGCCGGTTAGGTCTGTTGACAAATAATTATTTGGGCTTAAACTTTAACCCGATGATTAAACGTTAAACAAAAAAGCGAAAGGCGGCGCGTTATGCTTAAAGGGGCGTTGATCGGAGTCGGGATGTTGGGGCGGGGGCATTTGAAAAATTTACTTCGCCTTGAGAAGGATCGGGGCGACTTTGTAATCGTCGCGATTAGCGACGTCGAGGAAAGCCGTATGGACCTGCCCGAAGATCCGGATAAATCAACAATAAATTACAGGAAATACACGGACGCGGACGCCCTGCTTAAAAACGAGGCGCCCGATTTTATTATTTCGGCGGTCCCTTCTTACCTTCACGCCGAGATCGCGATCAAGGCGGTTAAGGCGGGGGCCCACGTCCTTTCCGAGAAGCCGATTGCGCTTAGCATCGCGGACTGCGAAAAAATGGCTGAAGCGGCGAAACTAAACGGAAAAATCTTGCAAATCGGCCAGTGCCTCAGGTTTTGGCCCGAATACGTGAAGCTTAGGGAATATATATCAACCGAAGCGTACGGCCGGACGGTGCGCGCCGAGTTCAACCGCCTCTGCCAGTTTCCGGTGCATTCTTGGAAGCGGTGGATGAACGACTTCGATAAAAGCGGCGGGGCCGCGCTCGACTTGCACGTGCACGACGCGGATTTCATCCAATATGCGTTCGGGCCGCCCGCTTCGGTTTCGTCGCAAGCGACCCACGCGAAGATGCGCTTCGAGTCGCTTCTGACGCGCTACGAATACCCCGGGATGATTATTAACTCGACCGCCGACTGGGGGTTCGCAGGCAAGTATCCGTTTAGCATGTCGTTCACGGTCCGCTTCGAAAACGCCACGGTCGAAATGAACGCCGGCGGGTTCAAGGTTTACCCGGACGGCGCGGAGCCGTTCGCGCCCGAGCTTGACAAGGCCGACCCCTATATGCGCGAGGCGGACGAATTTATCGGGCGAGTCATCGACCGCGGCCGTTTTGAAACGGTTCCGGTCGAAAGCGTGCTTCGGACGATGCGGCTCGTGTTCGCCGAAATGGAGTCGGCCGAAAAGGGCGGGCCCGTCGCCGTCAACTTATAATATGGAAAGGGGCGGATCCCATTGAAGGACCTGCGCGACATGAAGCCGGAGGAAGTCGGTATAGGAAGTCCGGTCAGGCTCGAATTTATCGAGCGCGACGACGAATGCGACTACATCCAGGCGATAATGATGCTGGAAACGATCGTAAAAAACAACAGGGCGGGCAGGCCGTCGACGTTCATCGTGCCCGTAGGGCCGACCGGCTACGCGAAGCGTTTCGCGCGTCTGGTGAACGAGCACGGCGTCTCGCTTAAAAACGTGACGATCATCAACATGGACGAATACATGCTGACCGAAAAGGAGCTAATCGACCCGAAGCATCCGATGAGCTTCATCAGGTTCATGAACGACTTTTTTTACGGCAGGATAAAGGACGAATTGAACGTGCCGCCCGAAAACAGGATTTTTCCGGAGCCCGCGAACACCGGGCGCATCTGGGACTTGATAAATAAAAAGGACGGGGGCGTCGACATCTGCTTCGGCGGGTTCGGCGTCGACGGCCACATCGCGTTCAACGAGCCGCCGCTTTACCCGATGGAGGCGGGCGAGTTCGCGAAGCTTCCGACGAGGGTGCTTCCCATCTACTACACCACGCAGGTCACAAACAGCCTATGGAACGGGGCCAACTACCGCGGGATGCCGCGCTACTGCGTTTCAATCGGGATGCGCGAGATCCTTTCGTCGAAAAAATGCTGCTTCTTCGCGTGCTGGGGCACCTGCGCGACCGTGATAAGGCAGGTCCTGCACGGTCCGGTCACGTCGGAAGTGCCAGGGTCGCTGCTGCAGACGCACCCCGACTGCACGGTCTACACGACCCGCGCGGTATTAAACATACCGCTCGAAATATAACCCTATTTAAACGGAGGGATAAAAATGCCGGATTACACGAAAATAAGGCAGGAAGATATGGGAATAGGAAGCCCGATCGCGCTCGAGCGCGTGGACGGCGGAACGGACGTCGACTATCTGATGGCGATATGCATCGCCGAGACGATCGTAAAAAACAACGAGGCCGGAAGGCCTTCGATGCTGATTCTACCGGTCGGCCCGACGGGGTACGCAAAGCGGTTCGCGTGGATCGCAAACCGCAACGATATTTCGCTTAAGAACACGACGATCATCAACATGGACGAGTACATGTGGGACGAAAACACGTTGATGGAACCGTCGCACCCGCTCAGCTTCAAGGGATTCATGGACCGCGAATTTTATGGGGAGATCAGGCCCGAGCTGAACGTGCCCGCCTCAAACAGGATATTCCCCGACCCGAAAAATACGCGCGCGATTTGGGACCTGATCCAAAAAAAAGACGGCGGCGTCGACGTATGCATCGGCGGAATCGGGCTTGACGGTCACATCGCGTTTAACGAGCCGCCGGAGGAAAAAATTACCGCGGAGGAATTCGCCGGATACCCGACGCGCGTGCTTAAGGTGCACTACTCGACCCGCGTAATAAACTCCCTGCCGTACGGGGGAAACTACGACGCGATGCCCGGCCACTGCGTGACCGTCGGGATGAAGGAAATCTTGTCGGCAAAAAAACTCCGCTTCTTCACTGGCAACAGCAGGAACGCGAGCATCATCCGCCGGATACTGCACGGGCCCGTCACGCCGGAAGTTCCCGCCTCGCTCATGCAGCGCCACCCGGACTGCCGACTGTACTGCGTCGGCGACGCGTACAAGCCTCCGGTGATATAAAACGTGGCGCTAAACATCATAAACGCGCGCGTCGTATCGGACGGCGCGGTGCGCGAAAACCAAACCATATCGATCGACGGCGGAACAATCAAAAACGTCGGCGAACGCGGCGCCATTTCCGGGCGCACGCTCGACGCGGGCGGGCTATACGCCTCGGCCGGCTTCATCGACATCCACACCCACGGGGCGGGCGGCGCCGACTACATGGACGCGACGGAGGATGCGTTTTTGACCGCGGGGCGCGCTTCCGCGCACAACGGCGCGACCACCGTCTACCCGACGACGATGAGCGCTTCGAACGAGGAGCTCTTCGAAGTTTTTAACGCGTTCGAACGCTTCAGGCAAACAAAATACGAAGGCGCGGACATGCCCGGACTCCATCTGGAGGGCCCTTATTTTTCGCCGAGGCAAAGCGGAGCGCAGGACCCCGAGTACGTCAGGGCCCCCGAACCCGCCGAGTACGAAAAAATACTGGGGTACGGCCGCTTGATAAAGCGCTGGAGCGCCGCGCCGGAGCTTCAAGGCGCGCTCGAATTCGGAAAAAAATTAAGCGATCAGGGAATCCTTCCCGCCATCGCGCACTCCGACGCGTCGCTTTCGGAGCTTCGTTTGGCGCTTGCCTACGGCTACAGGCTCGTCACGCATTTCTACTGCTGCGTTTCGGCGCTGCGCTACCAGGATGGCAAATGCAGGCCCGGCATAGTCGAGGGCTCGTTTCTGCTCGACGACGTCTACATCGAATGCATCGGGGACGGAATACACGTCGTTCCCGATTTGCTGCATATGTG
>WREB01000087.1 GCA_009779525.1 Defluviitaleaceae bacterium | reverse complement strand
CCGTTTTAAACGCATAAATTTACCTCCGTAAGTTTTATTCATGTCTCGCGTGCTACTCGGCCGCGAAAACTTTTTCGGCTGGGCGATACTATCGCATATAGTTGAAATCGCCCGTTTCGCGGTGATTATAGCAGAATGCCGCATATATTGATACAATCCGGCGATGGCTTCGATGACGGTGCTTTACAGGCTTGGAAGCAAGCTGTACATAAACCTGACGAACGCCTGTCCGTGTTCGTGCGTCTTCTGCCTGAGGTGCTTTGGCGACGGGCCGGGCGGGGTCGATTCGCTTTGGCTGGAACGCGAACCCTCCGTTTCGGAGATTAACGACGCTATCGACGGGTATGACTTGACGACCGTCGACGAAATCGTCTACTGCGGCTACGGCGAACCGATGGAGCGCGCGGAAGTAGTCGTTGAAACGGCGCGGCACATCAGAAGCGTCTGTCCGCTTCCGGTCCGCGTAAACACGAACGGGCTGGTTAAACTTGTCAACCCCGGTTTTGATCTTGCGCGGCTCGACGTTATCGACACCTTTTCGATAAGCCTGAACGCGGACGACGAGGACGAGTACCTGCGGCTCGCGCGTCCGCGCTTCGGCGCCGGCTCTTACGCGGCGCTCCTCTCGTTCGCGAGGGAGGTCGGCAAAAAATCAAAAATAACGTTCACCGTCGTCGGTGTGCTTGACGATATAAGGATTAGAAACTGCGAAGGGATCGCCGCCTTATACGGCGCGAAGTTTAGGGTCAGGTAAAGACATGGGGATTCGCATCAGGCGCAAATAAATAATCCGCGCGAAAAGGCGCGGCTGTTTAGCCCGGAAATTTTTCTCCGGGTTCATTTGCGTGTTGATCGGAGGATACCATGTCTTTTTTATTGCTTAGGGCGGACGGAATAACGAAGTCGTTCGCAGGTAAGTTGATTTTGGATATAAAGGCGTTTCGCGTATACGCGGGCGACCGCATAGGGTTCGTCGGGGCAAACGGCTGCGGCAAGACGACGTTTTTGGATATTTTGGCGGGCGAAGCCTTGCCCGACGAGGGAAGCGTAAAGCGTATCTGCGACATCGCCTACGCGAGGCAGTTTGGCAAAAAAAACGTCGGCGCGACGGATTTAACCGAAAATGCTGCAGTCGGACCGGACCAACGGGCTTCGCATAAAAACATAAGCGATTTTGCTGACGAACCGGACAAAAATAAAAAACTCAGCGAATACGGGGTGAAAAACCTTACCGGCGGCGACGCGTTAAGCGGCGGCGAAAAAAACCGGATAAAACTCGCCCATGCGCTGTCTGTCGGCCGCAGGCTGCTTTTCGCGGACGAGCCGACGACCAACCTCGACGCCGAAGGCGCAGGCCGGTTTGTATCGGACCTGATGAAAATTGAAAGCTTCATCGTCGTTTCGCACGACCGCGAGCTGCTCAACAAATGCTGCAGTAAAATCATAACGATAGAAAACCGCGAATTGAAAGAATTCGAGGGCGGTTACGACGAGTACAAGTCGCAGACGGAGGAGCGGCGCAGGCGCGAGCGGTTCGAGTACGAGCGTTACGAGGAAGAAAGGGAGCGGCTGCTTAAGGTCTACGCCGAAAAAAAGAGCAAAGCCGCGAAAGTCGTGAAAAAACCAAAGGGCATTTCGTCAAGCGAAATAAAGCAGCGGAATTTTATCAACACGTCGCGATCCTTCGACGGAAGGGAGCGCGGGTTCGAGCGGGCAGCCAAGGCGGTCCAGGCGCGGATCGAACAGATGGAAAAAAAAGAGCGGCCCGCGGCTATTCAAGAAATGAAACTCGACTTTTCCCTGACCGACCCGCCCAAGAACAAAATCGTCATATCAGGCGACGGATTTGATTTTAAGTACGGCGAACGGATTATATTTGAGGACGCCTCGTTCGAGGTAAAAAACGGGTCGCGCGTATCGCTGCAGGGACAAAACGGCGTCGGCAAAACGACGCTCCTCGACATGATCTATTCGGGCGACGAAAGGATTTACCGCGTCCCCAAGGCCAGGTTCGGCTATTTCAAGCAGGAGCAAGGCGACGTCGACTACGGCAAATCGGTATTGCAAAACGCGCTTGCAAATTGCGTCCAATCGGAAACGACGGCGCGAACGGTGTTGGCAAGACTCTTGTTTAAACGGGACGAAATAAACAAACCCGCTGGCGTCCTGTCGGGAGGCGAGCGGGTCAAACTTTCGCTTGCGATGCTTCTGGTCTCGCAAAGCAACGTGCTGCTACTTGACGAACCGACCAATTATATGGATATTCCGTCGCTCGAGGCGCTGCAGGCGATGCTCGGCGCATACGAGGGGACGCTGGTCTTCGTTTCGCACGATTCGGCGTTCGCCGGGGCGGTGGCGACCGCCCGGATGACGATAGGAGGCGGAAAGATCAAAACGGAAGCGATTAATTATTAAGCTTAGCCGGGCTAAAAAAATCTGCCGGATGACGACAGGCGGCGGAAAAATTAAAACGGAAGCGATTAATTACTAAACTTAGCCGGGCTAATAAAAACCGCCCGGAAGACGACAGACGGCGGAAATATTTAAACGAAATTAATCAACCGTTGAGCCTTGCGATCGTTTCGTCCGCGACGAACTCGATCCTGCCCCTAAGCTTTCCGACCGCTTCGTCCTGCTCCGAAAGCCGGAAGACGACTATCGCTTCGTGTTCGGTCGACTGACTTGTAAACGCGTACATGTACTCGATCGAAACGCTTTCGCGCTCGAGCTCCGTCAGGACGCCGGCGAGGCTTCCGGGCTTGTGCGTCAGCGCGACTCCGACGACGTCCGTCGTTTTAACGGCGAAGCCGCTCGCCTTAAGCGCTTCCTTCGCCTTTTCCGAATCGCTCACGATCATTCGCATTATGCCGAAGTCCGTCGTGTCGGCGATGCTAAGCGCGTGGATGTTAATTCCGGCGCCCGCCAAAAGCCGCGTGACCGAAGCGAGCCGGCCCGGCTTGTTTTCGATAAAAACGGATAGCTGCTTGATCTTGCGTCGCCTCCCTTATTTATAAAACGCGCCTGTCGATGACGCGCCGGATTTTATTTTTTCCCGGTTCGCCGGTGTTCCTGACCATCGTCTTCGGTTCGACGAGGCGGACCTTGCAAGATACGCCGATCGTCGTCTCGATCCTCGCCTTTATTTTCCCCTCGAGCGTCTCGAGGCCCTTGATGTGGTCGGAAAAAAGCGATTCGGAGACTTCGATTTCCACCGACAATATGTCCGCGTTGTTTACGCGGTCGACGATGATCTGGTAATGCGGGAGCGCCTCCGAAACGTCTAAGAGCGCGCTTTCTATTTGCGAAGGGAAAACGTTTACCCCGCGGATTATAAGCATGTCGTCCGACCTGCCGGTCGGCTTCGCCATCCGCGCGTGCGTCCGCTTGCAATCGCAGACGGACAAGTCGAGCGACGTGATGTCGCGCGTCCTGTAGCGGATCATCGGGAAGCCTTCTTTATTAATTGTGGTAAGCACAAGCTCGCCGGTTTGTCCCTGGGGGAGCGTCTCACCCGTATCCGGGTCGATAATTTCCGCGATCGTGCAATCCTCCCAGATGTGCAGGCCGCGCTGGCAGCGGCAATCCTGCGAGACGGCCGGCCCCATTATTTCGGCGGAACCGTATATGTCGTGCGCGACAAGCCCCAGCATTTCCTGTATCTGCCTGCGCATGTTCTCGCTCCAGGCCTCCGCGCCGAAGCAGCCCGACTTCAAATGCATGTCGCTCGCGGAAAGCCCCATTTCGCGCATTGTCTCGCCGATGTAAAGCGCGTACGAGGGCGTGCAGCACAAGACCGTCGTCCCGAAGTCCCTCATCATATTAATTTGACGCTCGGTGTTTCCGGAAGAAGCGGGGATCGTCAGCGCCCCAAGTTTTTCGGAGCCGTAATGCACCCCGTGCCCCCCGGTGAAAAGCCCGTAGCCGTAGCATACCTGCACCCGCGACTCGTTGGTCGCGCCCGCCATAACCAGGCACCTCGCCATGCATTCGGCCCAGACGTCTATGTCCCTGTAGGTGTATCCCACCACGGTCTGCTTTCCGGTTGTCCCGCTTGTCGCGTGGATCCTGACGATGTCTCGCGTCGGGCAGGCGAACATCCCGAAGGGGTACGTCTCGCGCAAGTCGTCCTTGACCGTGAACGGAAGGCTTTTTAAATCCTCAGCCGACTTTATGTCGCCAGGCAGGATTCCGGTTTCCTGCATTTTTTTCCGGTAGTGCGGGACGTTTGTGTAGACGCGGTTTACCGTCGCCCGAAGCCGCTCGGACTGCAGCGCCGCGATTTTTTCGCGCGGCATTTTTTCGATCGTTTCGTTCCAATATCTGTCCTGTTCAGCCATCATACCCGTAGCCCAGCTCGAACGCCTTTAGGTTCAATTCGAGGAACGCGGGTTTGACCGATTCCTTTATGACCTCGACCCACGAATCCTTTTTAAACGGAAGCATCGGCGCGAGCCTGCCGATAAGCGCGACGTTGGCGGCGCGCTCGCTCCCCGCCTTTTTTGCGATCCCGCTCGCGTCAAGCGTGTCCGCCCCAAACCCGAACCCGCGGATTTTTTCGATGATCCCGTCAGGGTATGCGGCCTCGCCGGTTATGACCGGCATCGGGTTGATCGCGAGGTTGTTTACGACGATCCGTCCTCCCGGCTTAAGGTACGAAACCGAGCGGTACGCTTCAAGCAGCTCGAAAGCGAGCACGAAATCCGCCTGCCCGTCGTCGATGACGGGCGAGCAAACCCTGCCCCTTCCGAAGCGCACGAACGTGGTGACGCTACCGCCGCGCTGGGACATGCCGTGCACCTCCGAAACCTTGACGTCGCAGCCGTCCCTGATCGCGACGCCGCCGATGATTCGGCTGGCCAAGAGCGTCCCCTGCCCCCCGACGCCCGATATTAAAATGCTTGTGTTGTTATCGTTTGCTGTACTCAAAATTATCGGACCTCCCGGATATCTATAGTTCGACGAACGCGCCGGATTTGCAAAGCTTCGCGCAAAGGCCGCAGCCGGCGCACAGAGACGGGTCGTTGGTTATGACGCCGTCCTTTTTTATTATCGCGGGGCAGCCCATCTTCATGCATATGCTGCAGCCTTTGCAAAGGTTTGTGTCGAGGCTGTACTTGTTCTTTTTTTCTTTTTCGAGCATCACGCAGATCCTGCGCGTGATTATCACGGAGGGCTCGTCGGCGTCAAGCTCGCGCCTCAGAAGCGCCCTAAGCCCCGCGACGTCGAACGGGTCGATTACGTTAACGCGCCTAACCCCGACCGCTTCGCAAAGCTTGACTAGGTCCAGCGCGTGCGTCGGCTCGCGCCTGATGGTTTTGCCGGTGCTCGGATGGTCCTGGTGGCCGGTCATTCCGGTGCTGAGGTTGTCGAGTATCATTACGACGGACGTCCCCTTGTTGTAGACGATGTCGATCAAGCCGGTGATTCCGCTGTGGTTGAAAGTCGAATCGCCGATGACCGCGACCGTATTTTTCGCGAAATCCCTGCCCGCGGCTTTTTCCATGCCGTGGGCCATCCCGACGCCCGCGCCCATGCAGAGCGTCGTGTCGATGGATGATAGCGGAGGGTAGGCGCCAAGCGTATAGCAGCCGATGTCGCCGGTGACTGTCAGCTTCATTTGGTTAAGCACGTAGAAGACGCCGCGGTGCGGGCAGCCCGCGCACATGACGGGCGGGCGCTGCGGCATTTTTTCAGCCACTTGCGAGAATTTTGGTTTTTCTTTTAAAATCGCCTCGCGTATCAGGTTCGAACTGTATTCGCCAAGCAGCGGTAGGATGTCCTTGCCTACGACGCGGACGCCGAGCCGTTTGCAATGGTTTTCGATCACCGGGTCGAGTTCCTCGATCACGTAACATTCGCCGACCGATTTTGCGAACTCGAT
>WREB01000086.1 GCA_009779525.1 Defluviitaleaceae bacterium | reverse complement strand
GGCGAGGTTTTCAGAAGCGGCTGCGTATTTTTGCGCGGGCTCGGAAAAATCTTTTACTTTTCGCCCGGCCACGAGACCTACCCGATCTTCGAGCTTCCGGATGTCCAAAAAATAATTATTAACGCGGTAAAATGGGCCGCTCCGCCGATCCAAAATATTATCGGTACGGGGCACTTCAAGGAATCGCCCGAATCGAATTATTCGTAGATGCTTTATTCGCGCTTCGCGGAAGTTTACGACGTCTTGATGGCGGAAACGCCGTACGAAAAATGGGCGGCTTTCATCGGGCGCGAGATTATTAAGCTAAACCCGAGGCGAAAACGTAAAGGCATAACCGTCGTCGACCTTGCCTGCGGGACGGGCGGCGTGACGCTTCCCTTATCGCGCATGGGTTTCGATATGGTGGGCGTCGACTCTTCGGCGGAAATGCTTTCGCACGCCTGCGCCAAGGCGGCTAAGTCATGGCGCCAAGCGCTTTTTTTGCAACAGGACATCAGGCGTCTCGACTTGTACGGAACCGCCCGGGCGTTTACGTGCGCGTGCGACGGTTTGAACTACATAATCGGCGAGGATGCGCTCGGCGGCGTCTTCAAGCGCGTCTCGCTTTTTACCGAACCGGGCGGCCTGTTCGTCTTCGACGTCAACACGCTGTATAAATTTGAAAAAATTAACGCGGGCAATACGTTCGCCGATACGGTCGGCGGAGTTTCCTATAAATGGAAGAACAACTACGACCCGAAAACGCGTTTAAACGAATACGAAGTCGAATTTGCGGTTTGCGCGGGCGACGGGACTTGGGATCGCTTTTATGAAACGCACTACCAAATGGCTTACGCGAGCGAAACGATAAAAACGCTTTTAATGGAAGCCGGATACGGTACGATAATCGAGAGGGATTCGTATTCCGACAATCCGCCGGGAAACGCTTGCGAGAGGATAACGTTTGTCGCGGTCAAGAATAACGCTTAGGTAAGGGGGGTTCGCGTGGGCCTTTTGAGTAGAGCCAAGAAAAAAGCCGAACGCCAAATGGAAGGCCGGATACCCGAAATCATATGCCTGTGCTGCTTTCAAAAATTTACCCACGACAAAGCGGTGTTTCGCGCCGCCGAATCCGCGGCCGCGCCGGAATCCGTCCCCGACGCGCGGCTCGAGGCCTATTATAAAATCTTCGGTTCGGACGCGCCGCTTAACCTTCCGCCCGTAATCTTGCCCCAGCAAATCGACGAGCGCGAAAAGACGTATCGAAAGGTCGCGCTCGTTTCGGTGAGCGATACGAACGGAAGGCAAACCTCGCGCCGCCTCTGCCCGAGCTGCCACAACCAACTGCACAGGGGCGCCGCGTTTTCCAAATGCGACGTAATAGCGGTCGTAGGCGCGCCGAGGTCCGGCTGCGCCTCGTACTTCACTTCCTTGATCAGGACGCTCAAGACGTCGACGCCGCGGAATTTCAACGCCTTTTGCGCGCCGCTACGCGACACGACGGGAAGCGAGTTTAAAAGCGAGTACGAGATCACCATAACCGAAACGGGGCGCACTGCGGTAAGCGAAGGGGACGGCTTCCGGCTTCCGATGGTTTTTTCGTTCGCGTTTACCGACGGGCAGAAGTCGGAAATGGCAATCGCGTATTTCGAAAAACCCGGGCTCGATTCTAAAAACGCGGAGTACGCCGAAATTTATAAGTCCTACGTAAAAAATTCGGCCGCGGTAATTTATTTGCTCGACTCGGTGCGTAACAAGCGGGGCGTCAACCATCCCGACTATTCGGAGGATCCGGCCAATTACTTTTCGAGGCTCGCCGCCGAATGCCTTAATCCGCACGCGGGCGTGCCCTCGCAAATTCCCGCCGCGGTGGTTTTGACGAAAGCGGACGCGCTCGAAGCGGGCGAGCCCGAAGCGGAAGAAGTGCGCGGCGCCGTCTTTAATAATTACACCCACAGGGATTTTTTCGACCTGACCGAATTCGACGGCATAAGCGCCGCTTCCGAAAACTATATATTAAAGAACGACCCGAACTTTCACGCGGCGCTCGCCAAGCGGTTTGAGCGCAGGGGCTTCTTCGCGGTGTCGGCGCTCGGCGCCGAACCGGGAACGATCAGGCAGCGCGGGGCAAGCTACGCTCCCGCGCGCGCGGACGAACCGTTCCTCTGGATACTTTACGAGCTCGGGTATATCGGGGGCTTCAGGCGATGACCCACGCGGCTTACGAAAAAATCGCGGAAGCGTATAACCGTGTTTTCGCCGACTGGCTGTACATCCACTACATACCAAGGACTCTGCTCCTCCTGTGTCTTGCGCTGACTCTCGCGTACATCGCGGTAAACGCCGTCAGGTACGTGGCGGCGCCTTTCGCCGCCGTCGTTTATTTCCACATGCTACTCAGGCTTTGGAATTTTTTCGTGACCGAAACGGCGCAGGAATGGCTTTATGTTAAGTATTTTT
The DNA here is from genome assembly GCA_009779525.1 of Defluviitaleaceae bacterium. The sequence goes on along the minus strand of WREB01000086.1, from coordinate 3,442 downwards.
CCAAGGGAAGACAGCGGTTCGTCCGGACGTACCAAAAAAAATGCGATTCGGTAAAAAAGAACCGGAAACGCATGACTAACGCGTCTTATTTTAAGATTATCCGAAGAACCGGATACATTAACGCCTTCCGGGGATTGTTGGTTTCGGCGCTGCTTGTCGCCGGCCTCATGAACGTATCTGTCGGGCTATTCGTGGGTTACCGCGAAAGCGTCGAAAAAATCGAGGCGGCAAGCCGAAAGCAGCCCGATCCGAGCCCGACGATTGCGCCGACTCCCGCCCCTACGGAAGCCCCCGAACCGGAAGAATTATCCGCGCCTGACGAAACCGAGACGGAGCTTGAAATCGATCCGCGCAGGTGGGGGGACGGCGCCGAGCTGTACTTCATGCTAAACGAGCACGGGACGGACGGCGCCAACATACGCGACCTGCCGAGCTTTCGCTTCGGCGAAATCGTCGACATGGTTTGGGGCGACATGCTGCTCGTTTATTTAAACGAATTTTCGCGCGACGTGGACAACGACGACTTGTTTTGGCTTAAGGTCCGGATCCCGTCGGGGACGGAGGGCTTTATAAGCAGCCTGCTGCTTACGGAAGTCGCGCTCGATGAATAGGCTGTTCATGTTCGCGCCGGGACAAGGCGTCGGCGGAATAATCGTCGATCACCATAAATTGAAGAAGGATCTAAGCGAAAAAAGGTTTCAGACATATTTAAACGAAGACAGCGGCGTCTTTTTGTACGAAACAAACAACGACGCAAGCTTCTTGGCGGCGGAGGTCGGCTACGCCGCCGGAAAGATGAAGATTTCGAATTTAGACTTCGTTACCTACATGGGTCCGTGCGATTTGATCGCGGGCGCCGCCATAGGACGCGGATGCTTTTACCCGAATAAAATCGTCGATTCGTCCGACGGAAGCCTTTCGTACCCCGATTTGCTCTACGCCCATCCTTTTTCGGAAGGAACGCTTTTAAGCGGTCCAAATCATGCGAACGATGCGCTCCGGATTAATTTTCGCGCCAGCGACGCTCTTTCGGCTTCGGTCTTTAAAGCGGCGTCCATGTTCGTAAAACTTAACCGGATATTTATTTTGAACGTATGCGGCGACAATTGGCGGGATGCGGTCTTGTGCGCGCTTCGCTGGCTTGACGAAATATTTTCCGCCGAAAAAAGCGAGACGCCTTCCGGTATGTTTACCGAAGCCGAACGAGCCTTGATGGACAAAATAAAACTTAGCTACCGGCTCACGGACGCTTCGTCGGTCATTTTAACTAAAAAAGCCGCCAGGTATAAATCGCATGACGGCGACTTAAACATGCTTCTTTTACGTTACTCGCTCGAATGGAGCGGAATGAAGGAAAAAAACCAAATGACATTCCGGCGGTTGATTGACGAGCTGGACGAATCGTTTTGACCGGCGCGCCATGATCGGCCGAAGCCTGTATAACCCGGCGTTTTCGCATATCTACGTAGAAAAAGGCGCGCGGGACTATCCCTTGACCGGCGAAATAATCGGGCGCTTCCCGCGTTCCGAATTAATTGAGATCAATCATTATAAAGACGTCTTCAACAGGCCAAGGCAAGATTTCAACACGCAAATAATGAGCCGCAATCTGATTCTCGCGGTCCGAAACGGCGCGTTCTTTTACGAAGGTTCCGAAATCTGCCGCCCCGGCCGTTTTTATAAATCTGCGCAAATCATTAACTGCATATACGGCTGCGACTATTGTTATTTGCGCGGCGCATACGAATCGGGCAACGTCGTCGCGTTCGTGAATTCGAACGATTATTTTAACGCGGCGAGCGCGATAGTCAAAGGCGGCGCAAACGCCTTGTTCTGCCTTTCCTACGAAACCGACCTGCTTGCCGCGGACGAAATTTTCCGCTTTACAAGCGGTTGGGTCGAGTTCGCAAGGCGCACCCCCGCGGCGTTTTTTGAGATCAGGACGAAAACCGGCCGCGCCGATATTTTAAAAAAACATGAACCCGTCGAAAACATGCTTATAGAATGGTCGTTTGCGGCGGGTCATAAAGACTGCTTTAACGAAAACGGAACGCCGGGGGAGGACGCTAGGATCGCCGCGATTTATGATGCGATCGGCGTCGGTTGGAACGCGGCGATATGCATAGAGCCTGTGGTGTTGGGCGGAAACTGGAAAAATGACGTAAAAACGCTTATCGACAAAGTCGAAAAAGCTTTCGGAGTCAAAAAACTGAAAAAAATTTCGGCCGGCGGGCTGCGGATCCCGACCGTTTATTACAAGCGCTTGGTAAAAACGTGCGTCGATCCGCTGCCCTACGCCCGGCTTGAAGAAAACGGCGGCGTCCGCTCGTACGGCCCTGAGGCGGAAACGATGATTAAGAAGACGGTTGGGGAGCTTGCCGGAATTGAATGCGCCTGACGACTATCTAAAAATAAAAAACGGCGGACCGGTTACGGCGCGCATGCTTGATATGATCGAGCGGTTGAATGAAGCCGCGTTCGCTTATTATCAAGAAAACCGGGAAATCATTTCAGACCGCGAATACGACGCGCTGTACGATCTGCTCGTTTCGCTCGAGGAATCCGAGGGGGTGAGGCTGTCCGGCAGCCCTACGGTCAAAGTAGGCTACGAAACGGTCGGCCTGCTTTCGAAAGTAGCCCATGAATCCGCGATGCTTTCGCTTGACAAGACGAAAGAAATATCGAAGCTCGCCGATTTTTTAAACGATATGCCCGGAATACTTTCATGGAAGCTCGACGGGCTGACGCTCGCACTAAGATACGAAGGCGGCGAATTGAGGCAGGCGCTGACCCGCGGCAACGGAACGGTCGGCGAGGACGTGACGCACAACGCGCGCGTTTTTAAAAACATTCCGCTATTCGTCCCGTACAGGAGCAAATTTACAGTTCGCGGCGAAGCGGTGATATCGTACGCCGATTTTAAGCGGATAAACGATTCGGCGCCCGAATTCGCGGCTTCATACAAGAACCCGCGGAATTTGTGCAGCGGAACGGTCCGCCAGTTAAGCAGCGAGATAGCCGCGTCTAGGAGCGTGAGGTTTTACGCCTTCGCGATCGTCGGGGCAAGCGGCGGCGAAGGCCCCCCGGCCGATTTTCGGTCGAACCAGCTCGAATGGCTTAACGCGCAGGGTTTCGAGACGGTTTGGCATATAAAAGTAAATTCATCGGACGTCGCCGAAGTTGTGAATCAATTCGAAGAAGCGGCGCCGGATTACGGTATCGCTACGGACGGGCTGGTCCTCGCGTACAACGACATAGGCTACGGCGAATCGCTGGGCGCGACATCCAAGTTTCCGAAAGATTCGATCGCTTTTAAATGGGCGGACGAGCTTGCCGAAACGAAAATAATTTCCATCGAATGGAACACATCGCGCACCGGCCTGATCAATCCGGTCGCCGTATTCGAACCGGTCGAGATCGAAGGCTCGACCGTCGGAAGGGC
>WREB01000085.1 GCA_009779525.1 Defluviitaleaceae bacterium | reverse complement strand
GTCCCTGTACGCCGCGTTGATTTTGGCGTGCGCGTCCTTGTACGCCTGGAAATCCTGGAGCACGTAGTATTCGTCCGGCCTCGCGCCGCCGTAGCCGTTAAGCATCGCCTCGTAGATTTCGCGGAAAAGTTCGTGGTTCTTGTCGAGCGTCCCGTTTATCAGCGTAGTCAGCACGTAGCGTATGTTGAAGTCGATGTTGTATAAGTTCCAGGGCGCGTAGCCCCCGCTTTTGGTAAGCGCGTGGACCTCGGCGGCGGTCATCCCGAATATGAAAATGTTTTCATCGCCGACTTCCTCGAGCATCTCGACGTTCGCGCCGTCGAGCGTGCCTATTGTTACCGCGCCGTTAAGCATGAACTTCATGTTTCCGGTGCCGCTCGCTTCTTTGCCAGCGGTAGAGATTTGCTCGCTCACGTCCGCGGCGGGGCAAAGCATCTCGGCAAGCGAAACGCGGTAGTTGGGGACGAAGAGCACGCGCACGCGCCCGTCGATCGTCTTATCGTTGTTGACTAAGTCAGCGACCGAATTGATGAGCTTGATTATCAGCTTGGCGCGCCGGTAGCTCGCCGCGGCCTTCGCGCTGAAGAAGAACGTGCGCGGCGCCACGTCCAGCCCCGGGTTCAGCTTAAGCGTGTTGTAGATGTCGATTATGTGGAAGACGTTTAGGAGCTGGCGCTTGTATTCGTGAAGGCGCTTCACCTGCACGTCGAAGATCGAGTCGGGGTCGACCGATATCCCCATCGTCTTTTGGATATAGTTGGAAAAATCGACTTTGTTCTCGCGTTTCGCCGTAAGGAACTTTTCGTCGAACGCCGGATCGCTCGCATATTTTTTTAATTCCTGCAGCAAGTCCAGGTTCTTTACCCAGCCGTCGCCTATCGCGTCGGTTATGACGCCGGAGAGCCTCGGGTTGCAATGCGCGAGCCAGCGCCGTTGCGTGATCCCGTTGGTCTTGTTGTTGAACTTTTCGGGGAAGATGTCGTGGAAGTCGCGAAGTTCCTGCGTCTTTAGTATGTTGGTATGTATCGCGGCGACGCCGTTGACCGAATGGCCGCCCACGATCGCGAGGTGCGCCATCCTGACCTGCCCGTCCGCGACGATCGCCATGCTGCGGATCTTCGCGGGGTCGTTGCCGTACCATTCGACGAGGTTCGTGCAGAACCTGCGGTTGATTTCTTCGACTATCATGTATATGCGCGGAAGCAGCCGGCTGAAGAGCTCTATCGGCCATTTTTCGAGCGCCTCGGACATTATGGTGTGGTTGGTGTATGCGCAGGCCTTTTTTGTTATCTCCCAGCTCGCGTCCCAGTTTAGGTAATAGACGTCCATAAGCAGACGCATGAGCTCCGCGACGGCGAGCGTCGGGTGCGTGTCGTTAAGCTGGAACTGCACCTTCTCTGGGAACTTCGACCAGTCCTTGTGCTTTGCGGCGAAGCGCATCAGCACGCGCTGCAGCGTCGCCGAGATGAAGAAGTACTGCTGCCTCAGCCTTAGTTCCTTGCCCGCGACCGTGTCGTCGGCGGGGTAAAGCACCTCGGATAGTTGCCTCGCTAAGTTTTGTTCTTCGACGGCGCGCTCGTAATGGCCCTCGTTGAACGACTGCAGGTCGAAGCGGTCGGCGACCTCAGCGTCCCAAAGCCTTAACGTGTTCACCATGTTGGTGTCGTAGCCGACGACCGGGTAGTCGTACGGGACCGCGAGCACCGAATGGTAGTTTTCGAGGATAAATCGGTACTCGCCGCTTTCGTCTTTAATCGCGCTGACCTTGCCTCCGAACCTGACTTCCATCGCGTACTCGTCGCGCTTGACGCACCACGAGTCGCCGAAGCGCAGCCAGTTGTCGGGCTTCTCGACTTGGTAGCCGTTTTCGATGTGCTGCTCGAAAATCCCGTAATGGTACCTGATTCCGCAGCCGTACGCGGGGATTCCGAGAGTCGAGAGCGAATCTAGGAAGCACGCGGCGAGCCTTCCCAAGCCGCCGTTGCCAAGCCCCGGGTCGGCTTCGGCGTCTTCGACCAGGTTGTAGTCGATGCCTAGCTCCTTGAAGGCTTCCTTTACCGGGCTGACGAGCGAAAGGTTTAGCATGGTGTTCCCGAGGAAGCGCCCCATTAAAAATTCCATCGAAAGGTAGTAGACGCACTTGACGTCGTGCTCCTCGTAGTGGTCGTGGGTAGCGATCCATCTGTCGGATAAGTATTCCTTTATCGTGTACGCGAGCGAGTTGTATATCTGCTGGGGGTTCGCCGTTTCGATGTTTCGCCGGAACGCGGTCTTGAGCCGCTCGGTAACTCCGTTAATTATCTGCTCCTTCGTAAGGCCCGGCGCCAGCGGCAAGCCGGCGTTGTCTGTTGACGGCATGGTAAGCCTCCTAATGGTGGATTCCGTTTCGGGTTGTGTGGTAGTATAACAAAAACGCCATTGCAAAGGAAGGTGCGCGGTATGGGGCGGTTCGTTCTTTCCGGCTTCGCCGACGAGATCACCGTTGATTTAAGCGAGCAGATAAACGCGTTTAAGCGGCTTGGCATAAGCTTCATGGAGCTTCGCTTCATCAACGGAAAAAACATAATGGAGTATCCTCTTGAGGATATAAAGTCCTTCAGGCGGACGCTCGACGCTGGCAAAATCGGGGTATCGGCGATTGGTTCGCCGATCGGGAAGGCGCAGATTACGGACGATTTCGGCGAATACTTCAAAAAGTTTACGCATGTCTGCGACGTCGCCGAACTGATGGGGACGAAGAACATCCGTATTTTTTCGTTTTACTTCCCGGAGGGCGCGGACCCGAAAGACTACCGCGCCGAAGTGATAAGAAGGCTCGGCGCTTTCGTGGAGGAAGCCGAACGCCGCGGCTTGGTTTTGCTTCACGAAAACGAGGCCGCGATCTACGGCGAAACCGCCGACGGGTGCAGGGACTTGTTCGACGCGATTCCGTCCGAGAACTTCATGGCGGTCTTCGACCCGGCGAACTTCGTTTTCGCGGGAGAAGAAGTTTTTCCGCGCGCGTACGGAATTTTAAAGGACCGGATTAAATACGTTCACATAAAGGACGCGGCGGTGAACGGCGAAAAAAAGGAGATTACTCCGGCTGGCGAAGGCGACGGAAGGCTGCCCGAGCTTTTGAAAAAGCTCGGGGAGGACGGCTACGAAGGCTTCCTTTCGATCGAGCCGCACCTTCACTCGATCTACAACCAAATGGATATCTTCGCGGCGTACAGGAAAGCGAAGGAAAACGGGGACCCGACCGATTCGTTCGTTTCGGACGGCTTCGCGCAGTTTAAGCGCGCCCGCGACGCGCTGGCAGGCATCATCGGCGAATAATGATCGCGACGGTAACGCTCAACCCCTGCATAGACCAGACGCTTACGATCGAATCGCTTGTCCGCGGCGGGATGAACCGCGTGAGGCAGGTTCGCTCCGACATGGCGGGCAAGGGCCTTAACGTCAGCGTGGCGCTTAAAAATCTCGGAATCGAAAGCGTATGCCTCGGAATAAATTATAACGACAACGGCAGGCTGATGGATTCGTTTTTGGACGTCGCGGGCATACCCCGCGACTTTTTTTACGCGCCCGGCGAAATCAGGACCAACGTCAAGCTGCGCGAAATAGAAAGCGGGACGATGACCGAAATCAACCGGCCGGGCCATTTCGCGGACGACGCGTGCGTCGGCGAAATCATCGGAAAGCTAAAAACATCGGGCTGCGGCACGGCGGTCCTAAGCGGAAGCCTCCCGCAGGGGATCGGGCCGGACGCGTACGCGCGGATAATGGATTCGGCGGATAAAGTCAGGTTCGTCTTGGACGCGGAGGGCGAAGCGTTTCGTCGGGGGCTCGCGGCAAAGCGGAAGCCGTTTTTGATCAAGCCCAACCTGTATGAGCTTGAGAGCGCGTTCGGGGTTAAGTTTGACGCGCCGGACGTCATGGGAACCGCGGCGCGGGCCGCGAAATTTTGCAAAGAGATCGTATCGGAAGGCGTCCGCTATGCGTGCGTTTCGATGGGCCAAATGGGCGCGGTCATCGTTTCCTGCGACAACGCGTTTTACGCGCCGGCGCAAAAAATACCGGTCGCGGGGCTACAGGGCGCGGGCGACTCGATGGTCGCGGGAATGCTTTACGCGCTCGCCGAGGAACATGATAATCCCAGTGAAGCGCATATGCTTCGCTGCGGCGTCGCAGCGGCGGGCGCCTCGGTGATGCGCGAGGGCACGCAGCTGTGCGAGAAGGCCGATTTTTTAAGGCTTATGGATCAGGCGGAAATCATTCCGCTAAACATTTAAACGCGATGGACGTTCGGGACGCCAACATATTCATGGTGATGCGCGAGCAAAACTTGGCTACGCCTTGCGAGCTGCCGCCGGGCTACCGCTTCAGGCGGATAAAGCCGAACGAGATCGGCGTTTGGAAACGGATGCAGTTCGACGACGACGAAACCGCGCTAAGGCTTAGCCCGTACCTCGACGAATGGTTCAAACGGGTGTACGCGCCAAAACGCGAGCTTTTCTACGAAAGGGTCTGGTTCGTGCGCGACAGGGGCGAGCGGCCGGTCGCGACATGCTTCGTCTGGGAGGCGTACGGGACGCTCGCTTCCGTGCACTGGTTCAAGGTGATAAAAAAGTACGAGGGGCTTGGAATCGGGCGGGCGTTGTTGGCCAAGGTCCTCGGTGAAAATAAAAAATACCCGGTCTATCTGCATACGCAGCCGGGTTCGTTCAGGGCGATTAAGCTCTATTCGGATTTCGGATTCAAGCTGATACGCGGCGAACTTCCGGGGCCAAGGCCGAACGGCTTGGAAGAAGGCCTGCCTTATTTAAAGGAAGCGATGCCCGAAAAATTTTACGCCGGGCTTAAATTTGAGGACGCTTCCGACGAGTTTAAGTCGCTGCTTTCATGCCGCGACTCGATCGAGTTTTGAAGGGCGTGAAGCGATTCCCTCGCGCGCGATAGCCTCGACTTTACCGTGTTTATTCCGACGCCGGTCGCCGCGGCCAAGTCGGCGTAGCTGAACCCGTTCATTTCGCGAAGTATTATCAGCGTCCTGTGCTCGTCCGTCAGCCCTTCCATCGCGGCAAGGATTTCGCGGACGCGCTCCCTCGCTAGCGTTTCGTCCTCGGCCGACGGCGCGGATCTTCCGTAGCCGTAAACCGTCTCGATGTCCCAGGCCGGCTCGGCCTGCTCCTTTTTCTTGCGGAGCTCGTCGAGGCACGCGTTGGAAGTCACCTTGCCGATCCAGCCCTTTAGCGTGGAGTTTTCGGAGAGCTCGGCGCCGCCGATTCCGTTGTAGAGCTTGATCACGGTCTCCTGGAAAGCGTCCGCGGCGTCCTCGCTGTTCCTGAAGAACCTGCGCGCTATGTGCCAGATCAGTTTTTCGTAATTGAGCACGAGCCGCTCGAACGCGCGGTCGCCTTTGGCTTTGTTCCCCGACTTTACGTCGGCGAGTATGCTTTTGTCCCTAAGCGTTTCCGGCTCGCGCGTGACGTCGGTTTTTTTCATGGATACCTCGCGTAAAAAAGAAAACCCAGGGTGCCGGTCCTATAATTTGACACCTAGCCCTAAAGCTAGGTGGGTGTCCGCAGCAATACCGCCGCTTTCCGCTGCCCCGGGCGAACGATTCGCGGCCGTTTCCCGAGATTTATGCGGCCCGGCGTTGGCACTGCAATGAATAAGACTCCCGTTTCGCGTCTGTAGGTTCAAATATATAGGTTGTCGAACATCCCAGGTCCGTGGGCCGATTATACAAAAAAATTTCGCGGGGCGCAAGCTAAGGCGGCCGCGCCTCAAAACCGTTCTCCGACCGGCCACTTTTTTCCGGTCAGCTCGAAGTAAACGGTCGCGCCGAGGTCTGCCGAAGTTTCGCGCGTTCCGAGATTCGCGGGCGCGACATTTTTACCGCAGACCAGGACCGGGACATATTCCCTCGAAT
>WREB01000084.1 GCA_009779525.1 Defluviitaleaceae bacterium | reverse complement strand
GGTGCCGGTCTTATCGAACGCGACGATTTCCAAATCGGCGAGCGCTTCCAGAAAATTGCCGCCCTTCACTAGCACGCCTCCGCGCGCAGCGCCGCCGATGCCGCCGAAAAACCCGAGCGGGATCGAAACCATCAGCGCGCAGGGGCACGATATCACCAAAAAAATCAGGCCGCGCTCAATCCAAACGCCCCATTCGCCGCCGAAGGCAAGCGGCGGCAAAACCGCCAATAGCACCGCCATCCCGACGACCGCGGGAGTGTAGCGCTTCGCGAACGCGGTGATGAATCTTTCGGTTGGCGCCTTCCGTTCCCCCGCGGATTCGAGCAAGCCGATTATTTTGGACGCGGTCGAATCGCCGAAGGATTTCGTCGTTTCAATTACCAACGGCCCGTGCAGGTTGACGCCGCCGGAGAGAACCCCGTCCCCGGGCCCGACCGAGATTGGGACGGATTCGCCGGTCAGCTTCGATGCGTCGATTGAAGAGCGGCCGCCAGTCACGATTCCGTCGATCGGGATTTTTTCGCCCGGCGAAACGAGTATCGTTTCGCCGATTTTTATATCACCGGGCGTTTTTTTTACTGTTTTGCCGTCGGTGTATAGATTCGCGAAATCGGGCCGCAGGTCCATCAGGCGCGCGATCGATTTTTTCGAGCGGTCGACCGCCGAATCCTGGAACATTTCGCCGATCCGGTAAAAAAGCATAACCGCGGCGGCTTCCGGAAAATTTTTAAGCATGATCGCCCCGATCGTCGCCGACGCCATCAAAAAATATTCGTCGAACAGCTTGCCCCGCGCGATATTTTTTAACGCCGTCCAGACGATTTGGCCGCCTAAGACCGCATAGCATGACAGAAACAAAACTGCTGAGGCTTTTTCATGACCAGCGAACACTTTAGCGGTTATTAACCCGGCGAAAAAAAGCGCGGATCCGAAAGTCAATACCGCGGTTTGGAAGTTTCGCGTTTTTCTGATATTGGAACCGTTTTCAATTCGGTCTGTTTGCGTTCCCATAGTTAATTTGATACTCCCGTCCGGCGCCCGCGTCAACGATTTTTTTCGCTTAAATTGAACTTGCGCGGCCGCTGTGTTATTTTATGGCGTAACTATGCGTTGGTGCGAACCGGGGAGGGTTTGGCATGAAAAGGATTTTTATGTTTTTTATGGCCGCGGCGCTTTGCGTAAGCCTGGCCGCAAGCTGCGGCAATGGCGGCGGGAATCAAAAAACGGTCGAGGGGACCGTCGAAGAGATACTCGAGCGTATTTACGAAGGGTTGGACGAATCCGTGCACCTGCCGTTCGTGATGAACTTCACGCTCGAGCCCGACATGGGGATCGAGAACGACGGCAGAAGGATCGAGTATTTCCTGGGAACAAACGAAGTCGCGTTCGTCGATGGCATAGCCTCCGAAGCCGCGATAGGCGGGGCTTTTTCGGTCTGCTTGCTCAGGCTCGAAAAGGGCGCCGACGTAGCTAAGGCAAAAAGCGCGATCGCCGACGGGGTCGACCCAAACAAATGGATATGCTACCTCGCCGACTACGTCGTCGTCGAAAACATCGGCGACCTCGTGATTCTAATCATGACTAACGACGAGACGATGACGGGCCTCGGGGACGCGCTGTTAGAGAGCTTCAACAACCTGTAGCGCCGCCTGATGCTATTTTCCAGCATCCCGTTCCTGTATTATTTTTTACCCGCGGTATTCGCGGTTTATTTCGCGATGCCGCGCAGGTTCAAGAACTTCGTTTTGCTTGCGGCGAGCCTCCTTTTTTATGCGTACGGCGAGCCGAAGTACGTTTTTTTGCTGGTCTTCTCGTCGCTGATGGATTTTTTCATCAGCCTCGCGATAAGCAGGAACCGGGGCACGGCGAAGGCGAAGGCCGCGCTCCTTTGCTCGGTGATAGTAAACCTGCTTATACTCGGGTTCTTCAAGTATTCGGATTTCGTCATATCAAACGTCAACATGCTGACGGGCGCCGGAATCCCGCCGCTTCAAATACCCCTTCCGCTTGGGATCAGCTTCTACACGTTCCAGACGATGAGCTACACGATCGACGTCTACCGCAACGATTCGAAGGCGCAAAAGAATCCCTTCGACTTCGCCGCGTACGTTTCGCTGTTTCCGCAGCTTGTCGCCGGGCCGATCGTGCGCTACCAGACGATCGCCGAGCAAATCAAAAACAGGAAGCATTCGCTCGAGGACTTCGCCTCCGGGGTAATGCGCTTCACGATCGGACTCGGAAAAAAAGTTTTGATCGCCAACACCCTTGGCGAGCTCAACAAGATCGCCCTTGCGTCGTCTGGCCAATCGGTGCTGATGCGCTGGCTTGCGATCATATCGTTCATGTTGCAAATCTACTTCGATTTTTCGGGCTACAGCGACATGGCGATCGGGCTGAGCCTCGCGTTCGGCTTCAGGATACTCGAAAACTTCAACTATCCGTTCATCGCCAAAAGCATCACCGAATTTTGGCAGCGCTGGCATATTTCGATGGGGACCTGGTTCCGCGAATACATTTACATACCTCTCGGGGGCAACCGAGTCTCGAAGCCCAAATGGATCAGGAACATCGCTGTGGTCTGGCTTTGCACGGGGCTTTGGCACGGCGCATCTTGGAACTTCATCGCGTGGGGTTTGTATTTCGGGATCCTTTTGACCGTCGAAAAGTTGTTTTTAATGAAATGGCTAAGCAAGCTCCCTTCTGCGCTTAGGCGGGTTTACACGCTTTTGGTAATCACGGTCAGCTTCGTGATCTTCCATTTGGAAAGCGTCCCCGGAATATTCGGGCATCTGCGCGACATGTTCGGCTTCGGCCGGGTCCCGCTAATAAATTCGGAATCCGTATACTACCTTGGGAGCTACAAGCTGGTGCTCGCCGCGGCGGTAATCGGCTCGACTCCGCTCATAAAAAACGCGTTCGTCTGGGCGAAGAAGAACGTCAAGGCCGAAATCGCGCTGAAGGCGGCGAGCCCTGTTTTCGTGGTTTCGCTGATGCTAGTCGTGACAGCCTATTTGGTGGACTCGTCATTCAACCCGTTTTTGTATTTCCGTTTTTAGGGGGGCCGGCGGAATGAAAAAAATCCTGGACCTAATCCTTGCCGCAAGCTTCCTTACGGTCATCTACGCGTTTTTTATTGTCAACGTTTTTAAGCCCGCGGACGAAATCTCGTTTTCCGAGAGGCGAAAACTCGCGCAGTTTCCCGTACCCGGCGTCGGGTCGATCCTCGACGCCAGCTTCATGAAGGGCTTCGACGACTACGCGGTCGACCAGGCCGCGTTTCGGAACGAATGGCGCAGGCTCAAGGCGTTCTTCGACACGCGCGTTTTATTAAAGTCCGACAACAACTTGATATTCGTGGAGGGGGACATGGTCTTCAAGACCGAGTACCCGCTTAGGGAGGGAAACGTCAGACGACTCTGCCAAATAATTAACTACTGTTACGAAAGGTACGCGGGCGGCGCGGTGGCGCATTACGCGATCGTGCCCGACAAGAACTATTACCTGCGGGGAGACCGCCACCTTTCGATGGACTATTACGCCCTCGCGGACCTCGCGCGCGACAACTTGCATGAAAACATTAAATACGTCGATCTGTACGGGGCGCTCTCGCTCGATTGCTACTACATGACCGATTCGCACTGGAGGCAGGACAGGCTGGCCGAAGTGGTCAACGCCCTGGCGGAAGGCATGGGAAAGGACGGCGCGTTCGACGCCGGAAATTATACGCTCAAGGCGTTCTCGCCGTTTTACGGCGTGTTCTACGGCCAGTCCGCGCTTAACGTCATGCCCGACGAAATAGTTTACCTTGTCAGCGAAGTAACCGATAACGCGCTTGTAAGAAGCCTCGAGAAACCGGGCGTTACAATACCTGTCTACGACGAGTCCGCGCTCGGCGGAATCGATTCGTACAGCATGTTCATGGCGGGGCCGCAGGCGATCGTGACGGCGGCAAACCCGCTTGACGCGACGGGCCGGGGGCTCGTAATCTTCCGCGATTCGTACGCCTCGTCGCTCTCCCCGCTGCTTCTGGACGGCTACGCGGAGCTGACGCTCGTTGATTTGCGCTACATCCGCCCGGATTTGCTCGGGGAACCGGAAATCGTCGGCGACTACTTAAATTTTGCCGGCAAGGACATCCTGTTCTTATTTTCCGCGACTATATTCAACAACAGCGAAAGCATCCAGAACGCGCCGGACGGCGGCTTCGTATCGCCGTTTTTCGCGAGGGCGCGGTTAAATCAATAAACCCGTAAAGTAAAATTATTCAATAACGGATCTCCAGCGATTTTTTTACGCGCTTCGGTTCGTTAAGACAAATATGCAAATCACCGCCCGAATCAAACGCGGTATCCGAACCGTCCGCAATTACCTTAAGCGGCGGTTTTTTTATGCCGGTCGAAACCCGGGACAGCTCGATTTCGCCGAAAAGCAATTCGATTGTTACCGACTTCTCCCCGTATTCGACGCGCCCCCAGCAGCCGTCGAGCGACCAGAAGCACTTGAAGCCGTTTTCGCGATTTAACGGGTCGAATCCGATGTAGCAAAGCGCCGCGTCGTACTTGAATCCGCTGTACGCGAGCAAAAGCGAATAACTTGCCATCGAGCGCGCGTAATTGCTTCCGCATTCAAATTCGTTCCACGGGTTGCGGCGGCGCCCGTCGTAGCGCTCGCGCACCGCCTCGACGCATTCGAGCCCTTCTTCTTCCATGCCTTCCTGTATCATGAGCGCCGCGGCCTGGTATTCGAAGCCGTTCATCGTTTCCTCCGAATACGGCGCCGGTATCGCGGGCTTGACCGACTCTTCGGGGTACGACGCGATTATCAGGCCGCGCTCGTCGTTTAGGCAGTAAACCCTGCACGGGTTTACGTGCGCGCGCATGTCTTTGATGAAATTATGTCTATAGACAGACTCTAGCGCAGTCCTAGTCTTTTCTTTGTCGAAAATCCTGCCTAGGCCTATCAGATTAGCGTGCCACTGCGCGAGCATCTGGTCGATTCCGCAGCCGTCGCCGATCTGGTACTTGAGCTCCCCGCGCTCCCCGTTCCAATAGGACGAATAGACGTCGCCGCCGATCATGGAACCGTCCGAAGAAAACCGGTCGAGCATCGTCTTGTCCTTGATGTCTATGTCGTGGAAAAAATAGCGCCCGTTGTACAGGCGGTCGTTAAGTATCCTGACGCCGGATGAATATACGGATTTGAATTCGTCGCGCGCATCAGTGTCGCCGACGATTTCGGCAAGTTCCGCCCCGGCCGCGAGCCCGCCTAAATACATTCCGCTGAGCCAGGCGTTTTCGCCGAAAAGCTCCATGTCGAGCGTGTGGTGCTGGCGGCCTTCCATTATCCCGTCCTTGTTAGCGTCCCACTTGTCGGCGTTGGCCTCGCTCCACGCGTAGGAGACCGACCGTTTCACGCCGTTCCAAATTGAGACGAGCCAATTTTTATCGCCGCTAATCTTATATTCGCGAAGCACGCGCATCACGGTGCCGTACTGTCCGTCGACGCAAGGCCGGAAGTCCCACGCCTTTCGCCCAAGCGGGAGCATAAGCCGAAATCCCATCGAGCCGTCGTCGTTCATGCTGTAGGCGTACTCGTTCGTCCTCATGCTGCGCTCCAATTTTGGAAAAAGGAAAGGTATCGCGTAGGTGTAGCTCCATACGTGCGTGCAGGACCCCTCGCAGCAGCCGCCGTCGCAAAAGCAGCCCTCGAAGCCGTAGAGCGATCCGTCGGAGAGTCTAAGGCAAGTCGGCGATTTTATAACGGAAAGGTTAGCCGAGACCGCGTCGATCACCGCGGGCGGAAGCGTGCTTTCGTAAAGCGTCTGCCTAAACAGATTCGTCCTTTCGTAAAGGACGTCGAACATCCTCAGCGAATAGGCCGCGCTCTCCCCCGAATCCTTCCATATCGTCGCGTAGTAGTTT
>WREB01000083.1 GCA_009779525.1 Defluviitaleaceae bacterium | reverse complement strand
CGGAGGCCGTAATCGATGCCCTTGCCGAAAACGACCTTACGATAATGGAAAAATGCCTCGACGCGCTCGATTCTAATCTTCAACCGCGCGAAGCGTTTTCCGCCGAGGAAATCAACGGAGCGCTCAAGGAACAGTACGCGGGGCGCAAAATATTTCCGCTTATCGCGGGCTGCGCGTTTGACGACGAATGCGCGAAAAAATTTCTCAGGCATGCTTCGCAAATAATGAAGCCTTCGGAAGGCCGCGACGGCGCGGAACCGTCCGCGTTTGTCTACCGCGTCGAATTCCACCCGACGCTCGGAAAACTCGCCCATGTCAGGATGTTCGGGGGGCGCTTGGCCGTCCGCGACGAAATCAGGCCGGGCGTAAAGATCGCGCAGCTGAAAAGATACGAGGGCGTAAATCTCGTCGACGCGAGATCGCTTGCATGCGGGGACATCGGAGTCCTTTGCGGGGTGCCGGAACTAAAAATTGGGGATTCGATCGGGCGGACCGCGGATTTCCAAAACGCGCTGAAAATGGCGCGCCCGCTTATCAACTGCCGCATCGAAGCAAAAAACGGCGATTTCGCCCGACTGATCGATTCGACGAGGGAGCTTTGCGCGGAGGATCCGCTTTTGAACATGCGGTGGGAGCCCGAACAGCGCGAGCTGACGCTTTCGGTGACCGGAAAGATGCAAATGGAAGTGCTCGAGAGCATGTTTTGGACGCGCTTCGGGCTTGAGGTTCGTTTCGCCGAGCCGACCGTCATTTATAAGGAAACCCCGGTCGCGGCGGGCGAAGGGTACGAGGCGTACACGATGCCGAAACCTTGCTGGGCGATAATCCGGCTAAAGATAGAGCCGCTGCCCACAGGATCCGGAATAAAATACGAAAGCGCGATCGGGCCGGACGAACTGCTGCCGAGATACCAGGCGCAGATCGCGCAGGCGATTCCGAACGCGCTGAGGCAGGGGCCTTTGGGCTGGGAGGTAACCGACGCGAAGATAACGCTTGTAGGCGGAAATTCGCACGTCTACCACACGCACCCGCTCGACTTCATCGTGGCGACTCCGATGGCGCTAATGAACGGGCTGGCGTCTACGGGGACGCACCTGCTCGAGCCCTACATGAAATTTTCGCTTTCCGCCCCGGAAGCGTTCGCCTCCAAGCTGCTCGGCGAAATAACCGCGATACGCGGAAGCTACGACGAGACGCAGATTGTCGACGGAACCTTCACCGTGCGCGGCTTCTATCCGCTCGCGAACTCGATGGACTTCCCGCGAAGGCTCGCGACCATAACGTCGGGCCGCGCGGTCCTGGACGCCTGGTACAGCCATTACGAAAGGTGCCCCGAAGGTTTTGAAGCGAAATGCCAGTACAGGGGAATAAGCCCGCTTGATCGCGCGAAATATATTTTGCATGTAAGGCGCGCGATCGGTTAATAATCGTTCGAAGCGGGGATGGTAATTTAATAACATATGGTATAATGAACAATCCGTACCTGAAACCATTCGACCGGGTGACGCAATGGCGGCAGTTAAAAAGCTACTACGCAAAGTCCTGACGACCGGCCTTCCCTACATCCAAACGCTGTTCGTGTTCGTAGCGTTCGGGTTGATGATTTTCGTCACCTGCATTTTCCTCGCGAGCAACCGCGAAAGCAGCCTGACGGAGCTGCTCGCGTTTTTGATAATGCTTGGCGCCGTCCTGGCCGGCCTGCTCAGCGTCATACTCGCGCGCATCGTATCCGAACGGAACATGGCCGAGAAACGGATGCAGATCATGCTTGACTCGTCCCCGTTCGGCATTCATTTCCTCGACGACAATTACAATGTGATCGATTGCAACCAGGCGGCGCTTGACCTCTTCGGCCTCAAGACGAAGGAGGACTATAAAAGCGGCTTCCTTTCGTTTTTGCCGGAGCGCCAGCCCGGCGGCGAGCTTTCGCTCGAGTTGCGGAACAAATACTTAAACGCCGCGTTCGAAGGCAGCGGCGGGCGCTACGAATGGGTCTTCGTCAAGCAAAACGGCGAGCAGCTCCCGTGCGAGGTGACGCTTAACCGCTCGTCGTACAAGAAGCGTAACGTCGTGATAGTCTACCTGCAGGATCTCCGCGAATTAAAGAAGGCGATCGCCGACATCAAACGCGCGGACGAATACACGCACCTCATCTTCGACTCGCCTCCGGTCAGCTGCACCCTCTGGGACGAGGATTCGAAAATCGTCAATTGCAACCCCGAGGCCTTCAGCCTGTTCGGCGTCGGCTCGATCGGGGAGCTTAACTTGCGCCTGTTCACGGAGCTTTCGCCGCAATACCAGCCGAACGGCCTCGGAAGCTTCGACTACGGAAAGGAATGCCTCCGCAAGACGTTCGCCGAGGGCTCGTTTCGGACCGAGTTCATGCACATCAGCCAAAACGGCGAGCCGATGCCCTGCGACGTCTCGTTCGTCCGGGTAAGGCACAAGGACAGGTACCTGATCGCCGGCTACACGCGGGACCTACGGGAGTACAAGGCGAACATGCGCGCGCTGGACGGAAGGCTCAGGCAGCAGGCGCTAATGACGAAAATTTCCAACACGTTTTTAAACAACGCCTACGCGGAATCGCTTTTCGCCGAAACGCTCCAAATGGTCGGCGAGTTTATGGACATAGCGCAAATCCTCTTGTACCGGATCGACGACGCCAACAAACCGATCGTATGCAGGAGCGAATGGATTAAATCAGACCTTTTCGTGGATTCGCGGATCGGCGCCGAATTCGAGGCCGACGCCATGACGATCATCGGGATGATCGAGGCTCGCAAGGCGAGCGGCAACGACGTTTGCCTGCATTCGGACGACGTCTCGGTCAAAAACGCGATCGGCAAGAACAGGAACCGTTTTCAAAATTTCGTCATCGTTCCCGTGTTCGTGAAGGGAAAGCTCGGGGCGCTGCTGGATTTTTCGAGGGACGACGAAACAAGCAGCTGGAGCGGAAGCGACATAAACCTCGCCTCGCTCGTCTCAAACGTGCTCGCGAGCGTCTACGAGCGGGACGCGATGGAGCGGCAGTTTTCGATCGTCGAAAATTCGCCGAACCCGATTTTCTACCTTTCGTCCGACGCCTCCGTCGAATACGTGAACCCGGCGGCCTACAGGATCACGGGGTACACTAAGGACGAGATACAAGAGGGCGGGCTGGGCTTCGTTTTCGGGGAGCAGATATTTAAGGAAATTAAGGAAAAGCACATACCCGACGCCCTGCGCGGCGAGCAGGTCGTGATCGAGACGGCGATAAAGCGCAAGGACGGGGTCAGGCACGTGCTGATGCTTTCGATCGTCCCGACCGGAAACAACAGCTTCAGCGTGATCTCAAGCGACATGACGAAGATACGCGAGCTCGAAAACGACCTGATCGAGGCCAAGGAAATCGCCGAGCACTCGAGCCGCGCGAAAAGCGAGTTTTTATCGCGCATGAGCCACGAGATGCGAACCCCGATGAACACGATTATCGGGATGATACAGGTCCTAAAGCTCAAGGACATTCCCGACGGCGTCGCCGAAAAGTTCAGCAAGATAGACATGGCGACGCAGCACCTGCTGAAGCTGATAAACGATATCCTGGACGTCACCGGTATGGAATACGGGAACATAAAGCTCGCCGACTCTAAGTTCAGGATGGATTCGCTTTTCGGGGAGACGCTGCAGACGGCGCGCTACAACGCGCTTTCCAAAAACCAAAAGTTTACGTCGGACCTCGACCCGTCCATACCCTCCTCGGCGTTCGGGGACGAGCGGCAGATAAAGAAGGTCCTGGTCAACCTGCTCGCAAACGCCGTCAAGTTCACGCCCGAATACGGGAGCGTGGACCTCAAGGTAGCGAAGACGGAGGAGAGCGACGAAACGTTCACATTGATGTTTACCGTCGCTGACAACGGCATAGGCATTCCGGAGGAAAAGCAGCGGAACCTCTTCACCATATTCGAGCAGGCCGACGGGAGCGCGACGCGCAAGCACGGGGGCATCGGAATCGGGCTCGCGCTTTCCAAAAAAATCGTGGAGATGATGGACGGGCGGATTTGGGTCGATTCTTCGCTCGGCAAGGGCGCCGTCTTCAATTTCACTTGCAAGCTGCGAAAGGTCAATTAAAGGCGTGCGTAAGCTGGGCGTCATAGGCTTCGGGCACATGGCGCAAACCATGTTGAGCGGCGCCGCGGATTTCGGCGTGATCGCGCCGGACGACGCGCTCGTCTACGACGTCAGCGATTCCCGCATGAAAGAAGCATCGCGCCTGGGGTATGGCGTCGCTTCCAACGGCCGCGCGGTGTACGAGGGCTGCCGTTACTTGCTTCTCGCGGTCCTTCCGCAAAACGCGGACGGAGCCCTGTCAGGCCTTTCGGGCTGCGGCTGCGTTCCGCCGGTCATAATCAGCATCGTTTCAGGGATGGGTTCGTCATATATAAGAAAATTTTTAGGTGAAGGCGTCCGAGTGATAAACCTCGTGCCCAACCTGACCATTTCGGTAGGGTTTGGGGCCTGCGCCGCCTCGCGCACCGAAAACGTCCCCGACAAATTATGGCAAGCGTTTCTTGAAGTACTCGGGCGCTTCGGGCAGGTGGCCGCGGTGGATGAAGCGCGGCTTACGGAAATAATCCCCGCGAACGGCTGCGCGCCCGGCTACGCGTTCTACCTTATCGACGCGGTGGCTTCGGCGTGCGCCGAAGGCGGCGTCGACTACGGTTTGGCGGTAAAGATGGCGGCGGCTTCCTTCGCCGGCGCGGGCAAGATTCTGCTTGAATCAAACCTCGGGCCAGCGGAGCAGCTTGCCAGGGTGTGCTCGCCCGGAGGGCTGACCGCGAAGGGAATCGAGTATTTTAACTCATGCGGGATTGCGAAATCGATCGGCGAAGGCGTATGCGAAAGCGCGAAGCGCGGCCGCGAGCTGGCGTTAAGCTAAGGAAATTTTTATGACCAATATCAGGAAGGCCTTTTTTTTTCTCTTGATAATGGCGGCAATGCCTTGCGCGGCGCATGCGTCGGGCGCTTCTATGCCGCGCGTCGGAACGGATTTCGTCATGCTGGTCGGCGCCGCCAATCCGGTTTCGTCGTCATACGCTCCTTCCAAATTCGCCGAAGTCGAAGGCTACAGGCTGCATCCGCGCGCCGCCGAGGCGTACAGGGCGATGCAGGCGGGGCTTCTCGGCGACCAGATAAATAATTTGCGCATCCAAAGCGCGTATCGGACTTATTCGCACCAAACGCTGCTGTTTAACAACCAGAAGGCGAAATATAAAGCACAAGGCTTCGACGACGAAACGTCCGCGGCGCTTGCCGCGACGGCGGTCGCTCCGCCCGGGGCGAGCGAACACCAAACGGGTTTAGCAATTGACGTGACGGTGAACGGTTCGTTAAACCGCCAGTTCGCCGAAACGCCCGCGGGCCAATGGATACGCGAAAACTGCCACAAGTACGGCTTCGTCGTCAGGTACCCCGAAAATAAAACGGAAATTACCGGGATCATTTACGAACCGTGGCATCTCCGCTACGTCGGTTTGCCGCATTCGTCCTTCATGAAGGAAAACGACATGTGCTTGGAAGAATACATCGATTATCTCGAAAACAAGAAGGGTTACGGTTTTTGGGAGGGCGAGACGTTTTATTATAAGGTCGACCATATGAGGGAGCTTGTCTTGTCAGGGGAGGCCGACATCATAGACGTATCGGCCGACCGGAGCGGATTTGGGTCGGGGTTTATCGTTACCAAGCGCTACCCGGCGCGCGATCCGGACGCGGTATAAATAATTTTTACAAAACTCCCGTATAACATTGGAATTAATCCGTCACGATCCCGTTCGCTATTATAAACCTCTCGGCGGCTTCGGCCCGTGGTATTGGTAGTAGTCCGTCTTGATCATTCCGTTAAACAATTTCCGTTTGGCGTCGGCCCGCTTCCCGAACGACGTCT
>WREB01000082.1 GCA_009779525.1 Defluviitaleaceae bacterium | reverse complement strand
TAAACCGATTCGTCGATTTCAAGCTGCAGCTCGATTTGCTTCTCGCCGATCCGCACGAAGTTTTGCGTGACGGCGTCGTTTATCAGGCTCGGGACGTCGTAGTCGAATTCGACGAGCTCCATCTTGCCCGCCTCGATCTTTGAGATGTCCAATATGTCGTTTACGATTTTTAGGAGCATCCCGCCGGCGCTGTTTATTCTTTCAAGGTATGAAGCCGTTTCGTCGTCCAGTCCTCCGTTTTCGAGGCGGAGCCCCGAAAGCCCGATGATCGCGTTGAGCGGCGTCCTCATTTCGTGGCTCATGCTCGCCAAAAAACTGCTTTTGGCGTCATTGGCGTTTTGCGTCTCGATCAGCGCGGACTTGATCTTTTCGTTCGCCTCGAAGATTTCACCTAGCATCCTGTTTTGCTCGCGAAGGTCGCGGGTATAGCCGGCCACCACTTCTTCGCCCCCGTAGCGGGCGAGCCTCAGCGTGATCTCGCTCGGTAAAAGCGTGCCGTCGGAAAGCTGGTGGAGCCAGTCGACGACCAGTTCTTCCCCGGCGAACACCCGATCGAGCAGAAGCTTCGCTTTTTCAAGCGAGGATTGCCCGTCCGGCTGGTATTCGGGCGAGAAGTTGTAGTAGTCCGCCATAAACTCTTGCTTGTCGCGCAGCTGGAATAGCTTGATGGAAGCCCCGTTGCATTCGAATATCTCGTATTTTTTATTAAAAAGGCGGCACGCCACAGGGGACGTGTCCAAAAGGATCCTCATCCGCTCGTTTTCGTTTTCGATATGTTCCGCCTGCGCCTTGATCGTTTCGTCCATCTTCTTGATCCTGCGCGAAAGGTAGATCGCGAAAAAAACCGAGGCGACAATCGAGAACGAAACCGCGCCGGCCTGCGTTCTAAGCGCGATTCGCGCCACGTTTTCGTTGGCTATGATTTCGTCGTAATGCCATTTTATGTTGTCTTCGATTGAAGCGTTCCAAAGCTCCTCGAGCCTTTCGTAATGCCCGGCGCCCGTAACGATTATATCTACCGCCGCCTTAAGGCCGCCGGCTTTGCCAAGCGAAAGGCGCGCCTCACTTACGAACGGCAGGTACTCGTCCTCGAATATGCGCTTGGCCTCGTAAAAGTTCCATTCCAAAACTTCGTCGAAGGAAGTCTCCAGGTATTCGTCCTTGGCCGCGTTTATGATTTCGATGTACGATTCGATGTTTCCGCCTATTTTATTCATTTCGCCCGTTTCGCCGTAATGGCTCCATATCGCGAGCTGGTACAGCTCGGCGTTTATCTTTTGAAAATATTCCATCATAAGCCCGAGCGAGTAGACGACGGGCGTGTAGTCGACCATCGCGCGGTCGCGCTTCGTCATCTCGTTAACGCTGTATATGCCGATCGAACCGATGAAAACGGTAAGCGCGACCATTATCACGAAGCTCGTGTGCAGTATGCTCTTCACGTTCATTTTTTTCATTTTGAATGACCTCTTAATAGCGCCCCGTCGGTCCCATTACTTGCCGCTGTAGTACAAAACGCCCGCCTCGAGCGTTTTGCCGGAATAATACATCAACTCGGAAACGGTTACGATTTGGTAGCCTTTCGAGAGCAGCTCGGGTATCACGCGTTCCATCGCGTCGGCGGTCGAGCCGTATAGGTCGTGGCTCAGCACGATCGCGCGGTCGTGCACGTCGTTCATTATCGCGGCGTACACCATGTCCGCGTTCCTCGACTGCCAGTCAAGCGGGTCGACCGACCAGTTGATTATCGCGTAGCCCATTTCGGCGGAAACTTCTTTTAGCGTCGAGCTGGTCGCGCCGTACGGCGGCCTAAAAAGTTTCGGGTAGTGGCCCGTGACCGATTCGATCGTCTGGCTCGTGTCGGAAAGCTGCTTCCTTATTTCGTCGGCGGACAGCTTGGACAAATCGCGGTGGTCCCATGAATGGCCGATGACTTCGCAGCCGAGATCGAACGCGCGTTTCACGGTTTCGCTCCGGGCGTTTACTAAGTTTCCGACGACGCAAAACGTGACGCGTATATCGTATTTTTCGATCAGATCAAGGATCTGCGAGGTGAATTTGCTGGGGCCGTCGTCGAACGATAGCGCGATTATCGGTTTTGAAGCGTCGATGTTCGCGCCCTGCGGGGGCGCCGCCGGAACGAAAGGGGTGACCGCGGGAGGTTCGGGTTCAATTGTAGGATCGGGTTCGACCGTAGGTTCCGCCGTCGGCTCCGGGATGTCAGTCGGAGTCGCTTCCGGGATGTCCGTCGGAGTAGCTGCCGGCGTTTCGGTCGGCGTCGCCACGGGCGAATCGGTGGGTTCGGCGGCAGTTTCGATAGAATCGTTGTTTGAATGCTCCGGCGTTGCGCCGAAGTCAAGCAGCACCGCGTCGCCAAGCTCACCGTACGGCAGCGTATATTTAAGCGCGCCCAGGTATACCGGAAGGAACCTGCCCCGCTCGAGGCAGACGACGATCCCGTCGTGGCCGATCATTATGTGCTCGAGCCAGCGCTCGTCCATCCCGTCAAGGTCCCCGGCCGCATCCGCCAAATCGCTATCGATTTTTTCGCGAAGCAGGCCCAGGATTCCGTCGAGCTTCGAATAATCCAGTATGTCGAAGTTTTCAAGCAGATACCCGTTTGCGACGTCGATGTTGAAAGTCTTGATGATGTCCCTCGGATGCGCCATGTGCGAGCTCATGAACATCCCGCTGTTTATGATTCCCGCGTACCTGTCTTTAACCAGATAGGAATCGAACTGGATGTTGACCTCGCCCAAGGCGTCGGGGTCCTGCTTGTGCAATTCGTTGATTTCGCGGCGCGAGTTGAAATAAAGGTCGTTCGCCCAGTTGGCGATCGCGGCGTCGGTCGCTTCGCCGGCGACGGGAAAGCGGATGTAGGCGAAAAGCGGCCCGGCATTGTCGGTTATCAAGTCGGGGTCGCCGTATTCGATGGTCGAATGGTAAACCGGCGGTACGATTTCAACCGGCGGCGCCGTTTGCGCTGTTTCCTTGGCGCACGCCGCGAGGCAAAGCGTTAATACTGACAACGGTAATAAAAAATGTCTCCCCATTTTTTTACCTTTCGCGTTTATTTGCGGCGCGTTCGCGCCGTTCGGTAATTATAGCGTTTCTGTTATTTCGTTCAGCGCCTTAAGCGCGCCCTCGAAATCGTAGTCGTCGATAAGCCGCGCCATTTCCTCCGTTCCCTCTATTCCGCCGAGTTTTTCCAAATAGACCGACGCCCCGAAATCACCTTTTTCGAGAAGCGGCTTGATTTCGTCGAGCAACGCCTTCAATTCGTCAAATGGCATTTTTTTAGTTTCCGTTTTAGTCTGCAGCGTTTCGCTTAACAGATGCTTAAATCCGTCGAGCGCCTTCGTAAGCTCCGCGGCGAATGCGTCGAGCTGCTCCTGCGTATACGCCGCGGGAGTCCTTTGCAACGAATCCTCAAGCGACGCCGCGGCGTCCCTCAGGCCGTCCATCCTTAAAAACGCCGCGCTGCTTTTTAGCGTATGGGCGATCCTGTGCGCGGTCTTGGTGTCGCCCGAATAAAGCGCGCGCGTCATGCTGCTTGCGGTGTCTATGTTTTCTTTTGTAAATATGACGGAAGCCTTGCGGTAGAGCTCCCGCTCCATCGAATCAACCGATGTTTCCCCGCCGGCCAAGGCGAAAGGCGATTTTATCTTTTCGTGCGGCAGAAACTTTTTTATGACTTCGCGAAGTTCGCCCGAATCGATCGGCTTCGCGATGAAACCGTCGAAGCCGTTTTCGAAGAACATCTCGCGCGCGCCCTTGACGGCGTTCGCGGTCAGCGCGATTATCGTCAGTTCTTTATATTTTCCGCCCATATCCCTTATTTCGCGGGTCGTTTCTATCCCGTCCTTGCCGGGCATCATATGGTCCATGAATACGATGTCGTAGTCGTTCTCCCTAATCAACCCTATGGCTTTGTCGCCGGAGTCCGCGGTTTCGGCGTCTATTCCCAAAAAAGTTAAGAGTCCGCTTGCGACTTTTAAGTTGAAACCGTTGTCGTCGGTTACTAAAATTTTCGCGTCGGGCGCAATAAACGCCTGTTCCGTTTTCGCGGTTTCATTGACGGTGATTTTATCCGGATTGCCGGCGACGATCGGGATGATTACCGTAAACGCCGAACCGAATCCGTATTCGCTTTCGACTTCGATCCGGCCGCCCATCATTTCGACGAACGACTTGCATATTGGAAGGCCGAGTCCCGTCCCCACGACGTTCCTGTTCTTGACGCGGTCCATCTGCTCGAACGCCCTGAAGAGTTTCGGGATGTCGTCTTTGTGGATTCCGGCCCCGGTGTCCTCGATCCTAAGCGCGAGGTTCGCGCCCTCTGCGGCCGCAGACAGTTTTATATGGCCTTTTTCGGTGAACTTGACCGCGTTTCCGCATATGTTTGTAAGCACCTGCCTGAGGCGTATGTCGTCCCCGTAAAGATAGTCGGGGATATCGCCGATCGTCTCGAATATGAATTCCAAGCCTTTGTTTTTGGTGATTTGCGTGAACATTGACGAAACGTTGTCAATAAACTGGCTGAAGTTGTAATCCACGGGGTTAAGTTCGAGCCTGCCCGCCTCGATCTTCGACATGTCCAGTATGTCGTTTATTATGCCCAAAAGCGAATGCGCCGAATTGTTTATGTCCCTGACGAACCCCATCTGCCTCGCGGCAAGTTCCTCGTGCTCAAGTATCTCGGACATTCCGATGATCGCATTCATCGGCGTCCTGATTTCATGGGACATGTTCGCCAAAAACTCGGTCTTCGCCCTGTTCGCGCTTTGCGCCTCGATTCGCCTCAGCTCGTTTTGCCTGAGCGATTCTTCAAGCAGCGATTGCTTTTCCGACAAGTCGTTAGTCCTAATTGCGACCAACGTCTCAAGCTTTTTACCCTCGCCGCGCTTCCTGATGAAAAGTATCACCGAAAAAACGAACCCGACCGAAAGCATCGCTACGCCGATCATAAACGGAAGCCTGTCCTGGGCGAGGCGCACGCGGTAGTCGTAGGTCCTTCGCATCCACCTCGCGGAAATGACCTCGACGTCGATCAGCTTCATCGCCTTAGTGACTATCGAGCTTAGAATCTCTTCGTTTATGTTGAATCCGAACGTCGAGTCATAATAAAACGGAAAGACGTAGTTGGTCTTATATCCGACCTGCTCGCGGTAGTTCAGCATTATCAGCAGCTGGTGCTCGCTCGTCATCACCATGTCGACCTCGCCGCGCTCAAGCGCGTCGAACGCCTCGTTAGTGTTTTCGTATTCGAAAATCAACTTATGGTTCGGAAACCAATTCTTAAAAAGCACGCTATGCGCTGTTCCCCTGGCGATTCCCGTCCTTATGTAGAGGATTTCGTTGACCGCTATGTCGTGGAAATCGGATGTCGAAATCAACACCGTATAGTCGTGAAAGAACTCGACGCCCGCCCAATGGAACTTGCCGAGCCTGTCGTCGGACGGAATCAATTCCGTTATCATCGAAACGCTTCCGTCGCCCAGCATCGCTAGCAAGTCGGGCCAATTCATTTTTTCGTCGTTCTTTCTCTCGAATTTGAGCTCGGTGATCCGCTCGAGCTCGCCTATCACGTCGTGCGCGATGCCGTCCCACTGCTTGGTGCGCGAGTCGTAGAAGCTCACCGGATAATTGGTGATTTCGGCAGCGTAGGGGATTGGCCCCGCGTTAAGCATGAAGTCGCGCTCCTCCGCGGTAAGGAGCATGTAAAGCTTGTGTTTCAGATAATCGTGGTGGCCGTGGTTGTAGAGCCTGGTCAGGTGGTAAATCGCCCCGCTTGCCAGCGCCTTGTCGACGATTTCGATGATAACGCGGTAATCCGGGTTTTGCGTGGACATAGAGACGGGGCTGTAAATGATCGGAAAGAACGAATATGTATAAACTTCCCCGAAGAAGTCGAAGGCGGCCTCCGCCGGCGACTCGTC
>WREB01000081.1 GCA_009779525.1 Defluviitaleaceae bacterium | reverse complement strand
CGCAAGGCAGCTCGACATGATGAAAATTATTTTGCACCTGCACGACGCTTGTAAAAAATTGCTTTTGAAATCAATAAGTATAAATGAAATAAGCGAAGACGCGATCTTTGAGCGGATAATTAATATGAAGTACGACTCGGACCAAGGAATCGATTCGTTCGGTAAATATGTTGACGAAATAGACGCGTTCTACGAACGAAAATTATTAAACAAGCGATGACGTAAAAAGACGAAGGGCCGGCTTCGATCGAAGCCGGCCCTTTTTTTTGTTTATCAGGTAATCGTGAACGCGATCGGGTACGAGTTGCTGTATATGGGCGAATAAAGCGTGCTGCCCGCAGCAATCGAATAGGCGTAAGCGCCCGCGGCGAGCGCATTGGTCGGGATCGATACGCTCCACGACTTGGAAGTGGGCGTCGTCCCGGTTACCGCGCAAGTCGCCGATACCGGAACGCCCGAACCGTTGTAGACGGTGAGCGACGTGACGGTGTGGTCGGTCACGACGGTGAATATAACCGGATCGTTTGAAACGTCCGTAACGGTGGTCGTCACGCCCGTTATCGAGGAAATTCCCCAGTTGCCCCAGTAGCCCGGATAGCCCGGATAATACGGGTACGACGGATATGACGGATACGACGGGTAAGTCGGGTAAGTCGGGTAAGTCGGGTAGGTCGGATAGTAATAGCCGCCTCCCCAATAACTCGAATTTCCCACGTTGACGCTTCTCGAGGCTTCCCTCGAACCGCTTATCGAACCCGCGTAGACGGTCATCGAATAATTAAAGTAGTTGTTTCCGTAATTGCTGAAGTAGTAGGGGCAGGTTATGTCGGTGCACCAGTACGAAAGGTGGACCGGGCACCAAACCGAACCCGGGTATCCGTACCCGTACCCGTAGCCATATCCGTATCCGTAGTAGCCGCCGCTGTAATAACCGCTCCCGTAGTAGCTTGACGGCGTGAACGTAAGCGACCATGTCTTGTTTCCGAACGAATCCTGCGACCTGAAGCTAAGGTTGACCGAACCCCAGCCGCTTTCGACCCAAACGTGGTTAGCGCGCGAATTGGTTACGACGGTCACCGTCACCGCGTTGTTGTAGGTATACGCCGAGCCGTAGTTCCAGTTGGCGTTCGCGCTGCTGATCGACGCGCCGCCCGCTGTCGGTGAAGACGGCGGGTTGTAGTACGACGGGTACGTATAATCGTAGGAAGTCGAAACTGAAATCGAAACGTTCGTCGACGCGGCGCCTTTTTCGGAACCGTCGACGTTGGCGTAGACGCCGACCCGCTGCGTCCTTGAAGGCCTCACGGATACGGTCCACGTCTTTACGCCGTTCGAGTTGCTTGCGAGCCTCGCGTTGGAAGACTGGCTGTCAAAATTGGCCCAGACGTTGTTGACCGAGGCGTTGGTCGTGATCGTCAGCGTGACGGAACCGCCCGGCGATATCGAGGACCTGCTCGACCTCGCGCTGTGAATGACGGGCGGCGATTCTTCCACCGAAATGTATTCTTCCGCAGTTACCGCGCCCGCCACCGCGTAAGAGGTGTTTGCGGATATTATCAGCGTCTGCGAATAGGAGGGCCGTATAGTGACCGTCCAGCTCCTCACGTCGCTCGGACCCGAAGCGCGAAGGCTCGCCTTAGCGTAGAGCCCCTCGTCGAACCTCACCCAAACGTCGTTGGCGCGGTCGTTGGTTTCGATCGTGTAGGTGATCGTGTCGCCCTTGTTCACCCGGCTTTGGTTCGCTCCGACGCTGTGTATTATCACGCCGGACGGCTGCGAGGGCGCCTGGACCGATCCGGACGACGAACCGACCACGTCAATGTGTATTCCCCTGAAGCTGGCTTTGTCGGTCGTGTTCGTCTGGTTGGCGTAGGCGTACACCAACTGCGAGACGGACGGCGAAAACGTCAGGGTCCAAACCTTGTATCCCGACGAATCCGTCATCTGGTATTCCGCGTTGGTTTGCTTGCCGTCGTACTCGATTATAACGAACTGCGTGTCTACGTTCGTTTCGACGGTTAAGGTTACCGCCCTGCCCGGATTGATTGTTTCGCTGCTTGCCGAAAGCAGGAAAATCCTGGCGGGCGCCGCCTGCGCCGTAACGAACGGATGGGGCAAGATAAGGCAAACCGCCGCCGCGGCGATCGCAATCCACCTGAAGCGTTTGAACATAAAAACGAGCCTCCTCATTGGTTTGTCGTTGATAATTTCCCGATGATAACTCCGGCTGTAGCATAATAACATATATGGCAAGTAAAAAGTAACCCCGAAGGCGCAACATTTTTAATTTTATTTACGATTTTTCCGTGCTAAAATAAACATTCCGAAAACGCAGGCGGTGAAAATTGGAATACGTCGGCCTCAACGAAATAAACGGTTCGCTCGTCGTGCTTGACGGCGTGATAGATCCCGCGTACGACGAAATCGTTTCTTTTGCCGTGGAGGGCGGCCAAAGGCGAACCGGACGCGTAGTCGAGATCGACGGCGACAAGGCGGTCGTGCTCGTATTCGAGGGGACCGGTTCGCTTTCCCTCGAAAACACGGTCGCGCGTTTCACCGGAAAGCCGATGGAGATGCGCCTTTCAGAAGAAATTCTCGGCCGCACTTTCGACGGGATGGGAAGGCCCCTTGACGGGATGGGCGAAGTTTTCGCCGATTGCGTGCGCGAAATCAGGGGCCGCGCGATAAACCCGGTGATGCGCTTATATCCCCGCGACTACATCCAGACGGGAATATCTTCGATCGACGGGCTCTGCACGCTGATCCGCGGGCAAAAACTTCCGATTTTTTCCGGGAGCGGCCTGCCGCACGACAGGCTTGCGGCACAAATAGCGAGCCAGGCGTCGATCTCCGGCGAAGACGGAAAAAATTTCGCGGTCGTTTTCGCGGCGATGGGCGTGAAACACGATGTCGCGGAATTTTTTAGAAAATCGTTCGAGGAAAACGGCGCGCGCGAACGCGCGGTCATGTTCTTAAACCTCGCGAACGACCCCGTTATGGAGCGCGTCAACACCCCGATGGCGGCGCTGACCGCAGCCGAATACCTTGCCTTTGAACGCGGGATGCACATACTCGTCATACTGACCGACATGACCGCGTACGCGGAGGCGCTTCGCGAAATATCGTCAATGCGCGGCGAAATACCTAGCAGGAAGGGTTATCCTGGCTATCTTTATTCCGAATTCGCATCCGTCTACGAACGCGCCGGAATAGTGGAGGGGCGAAAAGGCTCGGTCACTCAAATACCAATACTTACGATGCCGAACGACGACATAACTCATCCGGTGCCGGACTTGACCGGGTACATTACCGAAGGCCAGATCGTGCTCGACAGGGGCCTTTCGCAGCGCGGGGTGTATCCGCCGGTCTCCATACTCCCGTCGTTATCGAGGCTCATGAAGGACGGGATAGGGGAGGGCTTCACGCGCACCGACCATCCAGAGCAAGCCAACCAGCTTTTTTCGTCCTATTCCCGCGTGGAGGAGGCGAGGGCGCTCGCCTCGGTCATCGGCGAAGAGGAGCTCGCCGAAATCGACAAGCAGTTCATCGCGTTCGGAAAGGCGTTTGAGGAACGGTACCTAAATCAAAGCGCGTACGAAAACCGCGCGATTTGCGAAACGCTCGACTTAGGCTGGGAGCTGCTTGGCATGCTGCCCAAATCGCAGCTGGACCGAATCGACCCGCGAACGCTGGAAAAATTTTATTCGGCTAAGAAGGCGGTTCGCGCCTGATGGAACAGGCGGCGTTCCCGACCAAGGGCAATCTGCTGCGGGCGAAGAATACGCTGGCGCTCTCTAAGCAGGGATACGAGCTGCTCGACAAAAAGCGCGGCGTTCTCATCCGCGAACTGATGCTGCTTAACGAACAGGCGGGCGACTTGCAAAAAAACGCCGCGCGGGTGTTCGCGTCAGCCTACGCGGCGCTTCAGGAAGCAAATATCGAGATGGGCATATACAATGTCGAGCTATTCAGTTACGGCGTTCCGGCGGACGAATCGGTAAACGTCAGGATGCGAAGCATCATGGGCGTGGAAGTACCTATCGCGGCGAGCGGCGCACCAGGCGGCGACTCTCCCTGCTACGGCCTCGGAAGCACGACGGCGGCGCTCGATTCGGCTACGATAAAATTCAGCGAGGCGAAGGAAATATTAATCCGCCTCGCCTCGGTAGAAAATTCCGCTAGAAACCTCGCGCTAAATATCCGGAAGACGACGAAGAGGGCGAACGCGCTAAAAAACGTGACGATCCCCAAATTCGAGACGCGGGTGAAAACGATACAGGATACGCTAGAAGAACGCGAGCGCGACGAATTTACAAGGCAAAAAAAAATCAAGTCCAATTTATAAAGAGAAAGGCGTGCTTTCATGAAACGCAAAAAAAGGGGCAGGATCTTTTTACTTGTGATACTCGCGCTTGCCGCGGTGGGCGCGGGTTATTTTTTTACCGCCAGCTGGCTTGATAGCCGGCCGAAACTTGAGTACGCGTACAACGCCGGAAACGCGGCGTTTCCAGCGTATCCGGCGGCGAGCTTCGCGGTGGTATCGGACTTGCATATCTACGACCATTCCCTCGGCGTATCCGGAGCCGCGTTTGAGGAAACGCTTTATTCGGATAGGAAACTGCTTTTGGAAAGCGAGGAGCTGCTTGACCTGGCGATAGGCGAAATTATCAAAGCGGGCGTGGATTTCGTGCTCGTTAGCGGCGACATGACTAAGGACGGCGAATTGATTAACCATCTGATAGTAGCCGAAAAGCTCGGCCGGCTGAAGGAAGCCGGCATAAACGCATACGTCATACCAGGCAACCACGACGTCAACAACCCGGACGCCGTCAGCTACTCGGGCGGCGCAACCTCGCGGGTCGAAACCGTAAGCGAAGCGGATTTCGCGGATATCTACGCAAACTTCGGCTACGGCGGGGCGGTCATGAGGGATCCGGATTCGCTCAGTTACGTCGCCGAATTGACTGACGGCCTTTGGCTTCTCGCGATCGATTCGTGCCGCCACCGCGAAAACACGGACGAGACCGGCTGCATAACCGGCGGAAACGTCTCGCAGGAGACGATGGATTGGATCGTCGAGGCGCTTTTATACGCGCAGAAAAATGAAGTCGCGGTCGTCGCGATGATGCACCACGGGGCGGTTGAGCATTGGGACGGGCAGCGCAAGCTCCACCCAAAATATTTGATCGAGGATTACGCGAGATTCGGCGAGGTTCTAGCTTCCTACGGCGTAAGGATCATCTTCACCGGCCACTACCACGCGCAGGACATAACGAGGGGTGAATATGAAAACGGCGGATACCTTTACGACGTCGAAACCGGATCGCTTGTCACCGCTCCCTGCCCGATCAGGTTTTGCAAGATAGAAGGCAACGCGTTTAAAGTAGAGACCAAAACCATCGTCGATTCGCTTCGCCCCGGGACGGATTTCGCCGACGGCGCAAACGCTTTCGTCAAGCAGACGGTCGCGCTCGAGGCGCTGAAGACGCTAGAGTCATACATGGTTAAAGGACTCGACGCGGACATAATTTCAAACGCGGTCGGGGACGCCTTCGTCGCCCATTATTACGGCGACGAGGATCCCAACATGCGCCCGGAGCTCGACAAAAGCCGCCTCAGCGTTTGGGGGCGCTTCATACTTTTCATGCAGCAATACGTGCTCGACGGATTGTGGGTCGACCTTGAGCCGGCCGACAACAACGCGAGTTTTTCATTAAATTAAAGGGGGCGGGACGAAATAAAATTTAGCAACTACGAAAATCCGCGGGTCACGAATGAAAACAGGGAAGAGCCGCGTTCCTTCTACATACCGTTCGAGCGCGGAAACCTCCCGGACGACTTGTCGCTTTTAAGCTTAAAGCGGGGGCTTTCACCGTACTTCCAAAGCCTAAACGGAGCGTGGAATTTCATATATTTCGACCGCGCCTCGGATTTTTCCGAAGATTT